>JAITRQ010000017.1 GCA_031288285.1 Mycoplasmataceae bacterium | reverse complement strand
CGCTTCACCAGACGTACCGCCAAATATTAAAATTACCAACATTTATGATGCAACAATATTGCAAGAAGAACAAGTATCTTGATTTGAACAAACAAGCTATGTAAAATCCAATCACAACGCTCTTGCTTATGACTCTGGCCGACTTACCTTACAAGATTTATTAGATTCGATGGAATCGATGGATTACGAAGGTATCGCATTTGGTTTGCCCGCAATTTTGACTGATATTAATAATCCTTCGCAAACAGATAATTATGTTTATCACGACATTTTGTGAGGATTGTGCGAACGAGTTATTGTTGGTTTTAGTGCTGGATTTGATTTATATAACATTGATGAAGATAATTTAAATGGATGAATAAATAATGATGGAGGAATTTGATTCAATAAAATCGCTAACAACGAAGTGTACATCAATGAATATAAATCATTTTGTGGAAATAGTTATCCTGTACTAGAAAGAATTATATTAACTAGACGCGTCAATGAAACATGTGATGTTGAAATAAATCCTGGACCATTCGTTCAAAAAGAAAATACATCCGTATCCTCTGCTATGGATGACACAATAATGCGAACGAAATTTTGAATAAATGGCAAGATTAGGTCACACAATACTTTCATTTATTTAGATGATACCTACCAAACATCTAGTTATCCATTCTCTGCGAGTGGGTGATGTTTTGGAAAAATTAAATCAAATTTATTACTTCTAACATGTGAAGTTCCGTGTTTTATACCAGATTGGTCGTTCTATTCCCATTAAGTTAAATAAAATCTAAATATGCTTTAACAGTTGTGAAAATTGTTTTAGATTAATTGATAATTTAACATCCGATATCAGTTCGATATCTCGTATTTCTGATTTGAATGTTTTTAAGATCTGTGTAAACATTTTTAAAAGCCATCTTCTTATTTTTGGCAATTGCTGTTATTGATAATATTCTTCCCCCATTAGCTACGAGTTGGTGATTGGCAACTATAACACCGCTATAAAAAGTTTGATGTTTCACGAGTGAAACATCAATATTCATACCCTTTGCATACTGCTTATTGGGGTAGTTGTTTGCAGACACGACTACATTGATTGCTGTTGCTTTTTTTCACTTAATGTGATGGTAACGAAGTTGGTTGGTCATACACCACATAATTACGCGTAAAAAATCACTATCCATTAACGGTAAAATTGCTTGAGTTTCTGGATCACCCATACGCACGTTGTACTCTAATAACATTGGACCATTTTTAGTAAACATTACTCCAAAAAATAAAAATCCTTGATAATTCAAATTGGCTTTTTGCAAACCGTGTAATGTGGGATTTAAAATTTCGGTGATAAACGCTTGCAAATCATGTTTAGTACAATGTGGGTTGGGCGCAATTACCCCCATACCACCAGTATTAGGTCCATCATCATGATCATAAGCTCGTTTATGATCTTTGGCCGAAATCAGTGGCACAATTGTTCGTTGATCTGTCATACAAATAAACGATGCTTCATATCCTTCTAAGTAAGACTCAATTACTAAGCGTTTAGCTCCATTACTAAAGATCCCGTTTACTTGTAAGTCGGTGATTAGTTGCTTAGCTTGAATAAAATTATTGGCAATTACTACGCCTTTACCAGCAGCTAATCCATCGACTTTAATCACTACAGGATAACAAGCATTTTTTAAATATACAATGGCTGTTTTAATTTCATGAAAAATTTTATATTTAGCAGTCGGAATATGATATTTAGTCATAAATTTTTTAGCAAAAATTTTACTTGTTTCTAATTGTGCTGCTTTTTGATGTGGCCCAAAGATGGGTAAATGCTTCTTTTTAAAATAATCAACGATTCCGTTTGCTAGTGGTTGTTCAGGACCAACAATAGTTAAACTAATTTGGTTTTGTTCTACAAAATGCGCCAATGCCTGATGTGATGTGTAAGGTACACAATAACATTTATGTTCAGTAGCAATTCCCCCATTGCCAGGAGCAACATAAACTTCGCTCACTAAACGACTTTGTGCTAATTTCCATGCAATAGCGTGTTCACGTCCACCACTACCAATAACTAAAACTTTCATCATTAGTGTTTGAAATGGCGTATGCCAGTAAAAATCATTACCATTTTATACTTATCCGCAGCTTTAATTGAATCTTGATCGCGAATCGCACCACCTGGTTGAATGATTGCTTTAATTTTGGCTTTTGCAGCCGCTTTAACAACATCATCAAAAGGAAAAAAAGCATCAGAAGCTAAAACGACTGCTCCTTTGCCACGATGTAACGCATCATGAGTCGGTCAAATACGATTAACTTGTCCCCCACCAATACCTAGTGTCACTCCGTTTTTCGCAACCACAATAGCGTTAGAACGAACATACTTCACAACTTTAAAAGCAAAAAGAAGATCTGCTAATATTTTTTTAGTCGGTTTAGCTTTAGTAACAACATTTAAATGTTCATAAAGTTTTTCATCTTCGCTTTGTACTAACACTCCCCCATCGACCGAAACTAAACTATATTTAGCTTGGGGTTTAGTTGTAAATTTTAAGACACGTAGATTCTTTTTAACTTGTAAAACTTTTAAAGCTGCTGGATCATATCCTGGTGCAGCAATGACTTCTAAAAATATTTTTACTAATGCTTTAGCTGTAGCTACATCCACAATACGATTAAATGCGACAACACCGCCAAAAATACTTGTTGGATCAGCTTTGTACGCTTTCGTATATGCTTGATTAACCGTTTTACCAATTGCCAAACCACATGGTGTGTTGTGTTTTAAAGCGCAGCAAGCTGGTTGGTCAAATTCATTAACTGCTTTTCAAGCTACGTCTACATCTTTATAATTGTTGTAAGACAGTTCTTTACCATTGAGTGTCACAAAAGAATTCATTGCTCCATTCATGGTAGTAGATTTATAAAAACTGGCTGATTGGTGGGGGTTTTCACCATATCTTAAACTTTGTACTTTAACTAATGATGGTGTGAAATATAAAGGATATGGTTCTTGACTCATAAAATTAGCAACAGCACCATCATATGCACTCATTAAATTAAATACTTTAGCAGCTAAATAGCGTTTAAATTCTAAACAGACATTATTTTGACTGATGTTATTCATTAATTGACCATAATCATTTTTATCACACACCACAACAACATCTTGGTAATTTTTAGCTGCTGCACGTAACATTGTTGGTCCGCCAATATCAATGAATTCAAGTTTTTGTGCGAAACTTAAATCAGTATTGACTTTATCAAAAAACGGGTAAAGATTAACCACAACATAATCAATCAGTTTAATGTGGTGCTGTTGGATCTTTTGCATGTGCTGTGCGTTGTTACGAATGGCTAATATCCCCGCATGCACATGTGGGTGTAGCGTTTTGACACGCCCATCAAGCATTTCTTCAAAATTAGTAATGCTACTAATTTCAATTACTGGTATATTGTGCGCTTTAAGATATTCGTACGTGCCCCCCGTGGAAATGAGCTTAATATTGTTTTTTATAAAAAATTGGGCTAAGGTTAAAATATTATCTTTGTCGTAAACACTAAGTAATGCGTATTTATTATTATCAATCATAGAATACAAATAACTTTGCTAATTATAGAAAATTAGCACGTTTTATGAGGATGGTAATTATTCACAACTTATTTCTTAGTAACACCATCAATAATTTGTTGAATTACTTTGGGTAATAATTCGTGCTCTTGTACTAGCACACGCTGCGCTAGCGTGTGTGGTGTGTCAGTTGCTAATACTGGTATTTTCACTTGAGCGATAATTGCCCCTTGATCAACACCATCACTGACAAAGTGTACTGTACAACCACTAAATTTAGCACGCGCTTTAATTACCGCTTCGTGTACATGCATACCATACATACCGTAACCACCAAAATCAGGTAGTAATGATGGGTGAATGTTAATAATCTTGTGAGCATAAAGTGATAATAACTGACCAGTTAGTATTGATAAATATCCTGCAAGAACAATTAAATCAATCTTTGCTTGTTGACAAAGTTTTAATATTTGATCACTAGGATTATTGCAAGTGGTTCTAGAAACAACACGAGTAGGAATGTGGTATTGTTGGGCGCGTTGTAAAGCATAGGCATTGCTAGCAGACGAAATAACCAATGCAATTTTTGCTACTTTCGATTGGCAATGAATTTGATCAATGATAGCTTGTAAGTTTGAACCATCGCCACTAACTAGTACTGCTATTTTAAACAAATGGATTTTACTCCTTTGGTTATATAACCAATTTTATAAGCTTGCTCACCAGCAGCTTTTAATAGTTTAATGGCTTTTTGTGTATCAGTCGCTTTAACACAAATAACAAAACCAATCCCCATGTTAAACGTGTTATACATATGATTAATATCCACACCACGTTGGTTAATTAATTTATAGATGGGTGGTAGTGGATAACTATCTTTGATAATTGTTGCTTGTAACCCATGCGTGCAAAACATACGGGGAACGTTTTCGATAAATCCCCCACCCGTAATGTGCGCCATACCTTTAATCTCAACGTGTTTCATTAATTCAAGAATCGCGCTTACGTAAATACGTGTCGGGGTTAATAAAGTTTTTCATATTGCTTGATTAGTGAATTTGGTATTCATATCTTTAAACACTTTTCGAATTAATGAAAAACCATTAGAATGTAAACCCGAAGCACTAATCCCAATTAATTCATCACCAGGCTTAATGTGCTTACCGTTAATAATTTTTGTGCGCTCAACCACACCTACGCAAAACCCGGCCAAATCATAATCACCCGGTTGATAAAAACCAGGCATTTCGGCTGTTTCACCACCAATTAACGACATTTGTGCTTGTTTACATCCAGCACTCACACCTTTGACTAAATCGGCAGCAACTTTGGCAGACAGTTTGCCACACGCAATGTAATCTAAGAAAAATAACGGGCGTGCACCATGACATAAAACGTCATTGGCACACATCGCCACACAATCAATCCCAACTGTATCATACTTTTTGTATTTGCAAGCAACCGCAATCTTTGTTCCTACACCATCTGTTCCTGATACTAAAACTGGGTTTTTGTATTGTTTAGTTAATGCGTACATACCCGCGAATGAGCCCAAATCATTAATCACGCACTTGTTATAAGTGCTTTTAGCATATTGCTTGATTAAATTAACCGATTTATAACCCTCGTGAATGTTAACACCACTGTCTTTATATGTGATTGCCATTGTTGTTGCTAATTTGCTCCTTTGTGAAGTTTTGGTGGCTTAATGGGGTAGTGACCGTTGAAACAACCTGTACAAAACGTATTTTGATTATTGCAAGCTTTGATTAACCCCGCAATACTCAAAAAACCCAAATAATCACAACCAATACTTTTACGCATTTGTACTAAATTATACTTTGCTGCAAGTAAGTGCTCACGTGTGGGTGTGTCAATACCCAAAAAACACGGATGTTTAATCATGGGTGAAGCTGATAATAAATAAACTTTTTTAGCACCCGCATTCTTTAATGCTTTAACTAAATAATACGATGTTGTCCCGCGCACGATTGAATCATCAACTAGAATTAAATCTTTACCTTGAACATTAATCTTTAACGGATTTAATTTAATATAAACAGAACGCTCGCGTAATTCTTGCGTTGGTTTAATAAATGTGCGTGCAATATATCGATTTTTGATAAAACCCACACCGAATGGAATTTGTGAAGCTTGAGCATAACCCTGCCCCGCATGGACTCCTGAGTCTGGTGCAGCAATCACCATATCGGCTTTTAAGGGATGTTCGTTATAAAGTTGGCGTCCTTGTTCTAATCGTGATAAATAACAATTAATCCCATTAATTGTTGAGTCAGGACGAGCAAAATACACATATTCAAAGATGCAAGTATGCGGTTTGGTACGTGGTGCATACATAATTGACTTAATCCCTTTATCAGAAATCACAACCATTTCACCATTCTTAATATCACGTACGAATTTCGCACCCACACCATCTAGCGCACAACTCTCTGATGATAAAACATAACCACCATCAGGTAATTGTCCCAAACATAACGGACGAATTCCGTAGGGATCTTTGACACCAATCAATTGACTATTTGTCATAATCAATAACGAAAACGAACCTTTAACTTGCAAAATTGTTTTCTTAATGGCGTTGATAAGATTACAATTTTTCAAATGTTTAGAAATTAATTTTAATAATGATTCAGAATCAACTGATGTATAAAAATTAGCACCACCATTTTCAAGTGCTTGACGAATTTTGGCACTATTAGTCAAATTACCATTATGTGCTGTTGCGATTAATCCAATTCGCGTGCTTGTCATTAATGGTTGCACGTTTTCAACACCTTTTGAACCCGATGTTGAATAGCGCACATGTCCAATACCAATTTTAGGTTTAATGCGTTGGAGATCAGCAAGAATTTCTTTATTAAAAACTTCACCCGTACTACCTAAGTCTTTATATTGTTCAGTTAGTTTACCATTGGTAACGACAATACCACTACCTTCTTGACCACGGTGTTGTAATGAAAAAAGACCATAATAAATCAAAGAGGTTAAATCAATGGTTTTTTTTGAAAAAATACCAAAGACCCCGCAGGCCTCATGTAATGAGTCATCAAAATTAGTGGTAAGTTTCATGTTATTACAATTAATTAAACTTTAAATCGACTTAACAATTTACGATAAGTTTGTTCCAAATTACCTAAGTCACGACGAAAAACATCTTTATCGAGTTTTTCGTTGGTTTTGCTATCTCATAGCCGACAAGTATCGGGTGAAATTTCATCAGCTAGTAAAATTTTACCACTAGCATCTTTGCCAAATTCCAATTTAAAATCAATTAATTTAATGCCCATTTTCTTAAAATATTTAATTAAAATTTTGTTAATTTGAAATGCATAATTAGTAATGGTTTTAATCTCACCAAATGTTGCAAAACCCAATCCGACAGCCTGGTAGTCGTTAATTAATGGATCATTCAATTTGTCATTTTTATACGAAAATTCAATCGTTGGTGTTTTTAACTTTTGTCCTTCAACAGCACCATAACGAGCTGCCAAGCTACCAGCAACAACATTACGAATAATCACTTCTAACGGAATGATCTTTACTTTTTTACATAATTGATCACGATCATTAAGTTGCTTAATGAAATGGGTTGGAATCTTGTGTTTATTTAGCATGGTGTAAATTATGCAAACCATCGTATTATTTAAAATACCTTTATTGTTGATTGAAGCTTTTTTTGCACCATTGCCAGCAGTGGCATCATCTTTATAATGAACAATAACCTGGTTAGGATTGTTTGTACGATAAATCTGTTTGGCTTTACCTTCGTATAACTTAGTTGACATTATAATTTAGCTCCTTTCGAATTATCCGCAAGAAATTTTTCTTTCATATCATTACGATGCTTACGTAATGCATTATTAATTTTCGGATATTTTAATGCTAAAATTTCTAATGCTAACATTGCCGCATTGTAACTATTATTTATACCAACTGATGCCACAGGAATTGCTTTGGGCATTTGCACAATTGAAAACAAAGCATCTAATCCCCCTAATGAAGCATTGATCGGTACTCCAATCACTGGTAGACATGTTTGACTAGCAATGACTCCTGGTAAATGAGCCGCTAATCCTGCGCCCGCAATAATAATTTCACACCCTTTATTTTGAATGTTTTTTAAAGTAATGGCTAGTTTTTCAGGGACACGGTGCGCTGAAAGTACAAACGATTCGTATTCCACACCAAATTCTTTTAATAAACCCGCTGCGGGTCGCATTATTTCTGAATCTGATTTACTACCAAAGAAAATTGCAACTTTCATACCCGCGATTATTTACCAATGAAATATTCTACTCCACATTTAAAAATTTGCTGCTCATATTTACCAATAACATTTTTATACAAGTTGAGCCCCACACGTTCACTGTGACACATTTTCCCCAAAACACGTCCATCACTGCTACAAATGCCCTCAATCGCAAAACATGATCCGTTCGGATTAAAAGGCATTTGCATTGTTGGTTCGTTTGACAAATCAACATATTGGCTAACAATTTGTCCATTGTCAGCTAGTGTTTTAATTTGCGATGGCGAAGCAATAAATTTACCCTCACCGTGATCAAATGGGACATGGTACACTTCACCAACTTTAGTCCTAGCTAATCATGGTGATTTATTCGAAATAACTTTGGTTCGTGCAATCCCTGACATGTGATGATTAATATCATTAAAAGTTAATGTTGGCATGTTAGCAATTGGTTGGTCTAAGATTTTACCATATGGTACTAAACCCAGTTTAATTAGAGCTTGAAATCCATTGCAAATACCAATCATTAATCCATCTCTTTTAGTTAACAAATCATTAACCGCCGCTTTGACTTTACTATTGCGAAAAACATTGACAATAAATTTGGCTGATCCATCAGGTTCATCACCAGCAGAAAAACCACCAGGAATCATCACAATGTTTGCTTGTTTGATTGCGTTAGTCAATGCGGTAATTGATGTATTTAAAGATGCAGAACTTAAATTATTAATTAAGACTTGTTTAACTCGTGCACCGGCACGTTCAAAAGCGCGTTGTGAATCATATTCACAATTAGTACCGGGAAACACCGGGATAATAACTAACGGTTTCGATACACGTTTTTTAGCAAAAAGACGATGGGTTGCACGATAAGTTGGTAATAGACAATTATTGGTAGATGAAATGGGTGTAGTGTAAGTGTAGACATTACTTAAAGGTTTAAGCATTCGTTGCACAATTTCATCAACTGGTAAATTAATTCCGAGAGCTTTATTACTAATAATTGGCTCTTTAATGGTTTTACCAATAATTTGATAATGTGTATTTTTTAAGATTGTTTGCGGGTTGTATTTAGGTGGAATTTCAACAATAATGCCACCATAATTAAGCGCAAATAATTGTTCTTTAGTCACATTATGAAAAATTACCCCAATTTTATTGCCAATTGCCATCTTACTTAAACCAGCAGCAATTCCTTGCTGTTTCAAAGCATAAGCAGCGATGATTTTTTTGTTCTTAATATTTTGATGAATAACATTAAAATTGCTTGTGAGGGTATTAATATCAATTGTTAAATCATCATGATATTTTGGTAAAACGACCGCAATTGTTGAACCAATTTGTTTGAACTCACTAGAAATAACTGCTGTAGCATCAATTGTGTTAACTGCAAAAGTTACAATGGTTCCAGGAACATTTAAGTGTTTGAAACTACCAGACATTGAATCTTTGCCCCCAATTGCTGGGATTGTTAACATTCGTTGTGCCCAATATGCACCTAATAAACCACTAAAAACATTACCCCACATTTGTGAATTAGTTAATTTGGGGAAATATTCTTGTAGCGACAAGCGAATACGTTTGTAATCCCCACCCATTGCTACAATCTTACTAACTGCTTCAATGACGCTGTAATATCCCATGTGAAAACTACTCACATCACTAATGTAAGGATTAAATCCATAACTCATCATTGAAGCAGTTGTAGTAGGCATATTAGTGAATGTCGGTACAATTCCCACCATTCCTTCGGCGGGTGTAAGTTGGTATTTACCACCCAATGGCATTAAAACCGTACCGCAACCAATCGTGCTACCAAAGCGTTGAATCAAACCATGCTTCGCACAGACATTTAAATCGACTAACATCTTTTTTCACAAATCAGTACAACTCTTATTTGCAGTTTTGCTAAAAACAATTTTGTTGATTGGGGCAATTTTAACAGTACTATATTGCACTGCACCATTAGTATTTAAAAAATCACGATCAATATCAACCACACATTGTTTTTGATAAAACATGCGTAGATGATTAGTACTAGTTACTTTAGCAATAACTGTCGCTTCAAGATTTTCGTTTTTAGCATACGCTAACATTTGGGATACATCTTTTTTTGCAACCAATACTGCCATGCGTTCTTGCGATTCTGCAATCGCTAAGGCTGTTGCGTCTAGTCCAATATATTTTACGGGGATTACACTTAGATCAATGTCTAATCCTGGACACAACTCACCAACCGCAACACATATACCACCCGCGCCAAAATCATTACATCTTTTTATTAACTTGGTTACTTTCGGGTTTAAAAATAATCGCTGAATTTTACGTTCCGTAATTGGATTACCTTTTTGCACCTGAGCACCTAATTCTTCGGTTGATTTATCATCATGAATTTTTGAAGAACCCGAAGCTCCACCCACACCATCTTTACCTGTCCGACCCCCGATGAGAATGACTACATCAGTCGGTTGGGGAATAAGTCGTTTAACGTGTGTTTGGGGAACTGCACCAATTACTGCACCAATCTCTAATCGTTTCGCAACATATTGCGGATGATAAATTTCATCAACTTGCCCCGTAGCTAAACCAATCTGATTCCCATAAGCACTAAACCCACGTGCAGCATTAATACAAATCGTTCGCTGCGGTAATTTGTGTGCTAAAGTTTTACTAACACTTGCAGTCGGATCCGCCGCACCTGTCACACGCATTGCTTGATAAACATAACTGCGTCCTGATAACGGATCACGAATCGCACCACCTAGACAAGTTGCTGCACCACCGTATGGTTCGATTTCGGTAGGGTGGTTGTGTGTTTCGTTTTTAAACATTAAAAAATATTTAAGTTTATGGTGGTTAACCATTACATCAATGCTAATTGAACAAGCATTGATTTCTTCCGAAACATCTAAATCTGCTAATTGTTTTTGCTGACGCATGGACTTAGCAACAATTGTCGCTAAATCCATTAGTGTAATGGGTCGAGTTTTATTACGATATAAACAATCACGCAATTGCAAATAATCTTGATAAGCGGCAATAATCGGTTTATTGTATTTACCGTTAGCAATTGTTATTTGTTGAATATTAGTTAGAAACGTCGTGTGCCGACAATGATCTGATCAATAAGTATCAATTACTTTAATTTCAGTAATAGTGGGTTGACGGTGGTGTTGGCAAAAATAAGTTTGTACCATCAATAAGTCATTCATACTCATTGCTAGTTGTTCGTTTGTACTAAATTGTTGTAATTGTGACAAGTTTCATTTGCTAAAACCAACCAATTGTTTAGGCAGTGTAACTTTATTTACGGGTTGATGAAGTGAATTGGTGAAAATGTCCACTTCGCACGAATCGGTGGTATTAATATAATATTTTTTAATCCGTTGTAATTCTTCTTTGGTTAATTTACCCTCTAAAATTACAACTTTTGCAGTCTGGATTATGACTTGCGATCGGGGATTAAGTAGTTTAATACATTGTTGTGCTGAATCAGCACGTTGGTCATATTGCCCGGGCAAATAAGTCACAGCAAAACCAGATACATGTGGACCAATCACAAAACGATCTTCATATAAATAATCTACTTGGGGTTCACTAAAAACTGAAGCTAATGATTGGTTATATGTTCTTTGATCGATGTTAGTGATTAAATAGCGATTTAATAAACGAACATGGTTTAGATTTTGAATTTGTAAATGTGTTTTTAAATCATGAAACAATTCATTAGCTTCAGCAGCAAAAGGAGGTTTTTTTTCAACAAAAATCCGTTTGAATGATTGCATTACAGAAATAAGTAAGTTTTAATTATAAACAGCAAAACTTAATTTATTAACGATAGTCAAATCAATGTTGTGTTTTTAAAATTTTGATTTCTTGCGAATAAAACGGTTTTTGATCATATGGTGTTTCTAAAATTTTAGGAATGGATAATAATTTAGGATGAAAAACTCATTTTAATAACTTTGCAAAACCAATTTTCCCATAACCGATGTTTTCGTGACGATCTTTATTTGCACCTTGCTGATTCTTTGAATCATTAAGGTGAATTACTTTGACATATTCTAAACCCACAATCTGATCAAATTCGTCTAATAATTGGTCTAGCGCCCCAACGTCATATCCCGCATCATGTAAATGACAAGTGTCTAAACATACACCAATTTTATGTGGTGTTTTGATTTGTTTGATGATTTGGGCTAGTTGCATAAAATCATTACCAATTTCTTTACCTTTGCCTGACATTGTTTCTAAACAAATCACCACATCATCATTTGTTTCATTAATGCGGTTAATGCCATTAGCAATATTTTTAATCGCTTGTTCAACACAATCATCAGTCGCATTACCTGGATGTAAGACAAAATATTTAGCACCAATATAAGACGTACGTCTTATTTCATTTTTTAGAAAAGTAACACTATGATCAAAACGTTGGGGATTAGATGCACCCAAATTAACAATGTATGGCCCGTGTACGATTACGTGCTCTAGCGGGATGTGATGTTGTTTTAGTATTTGGTGAAATGCATTAACATTTAACTTTGATAAGTCAGCACGTTGCACGTTGTGTGGTGCGCCAGTATAAATCATTAAACAATTAGCACCATAACTAATCGCTTGATTTACACTACCCACGAGATAATCCGGGGCACACATGTTTACATGCGAACCAAGAATAATTTGATTCATACACTAAATACCCACTTTTTTATAAATGTATGGCACATTTTTAAAATAGTATTTTAAATCAAAACAACTATGTAATTGTGGTTTAGAAATGTGACGCATAATAGTTTTATTATTCAATAAAAGATCTTGAAATTGTTTTTTTTGATTGTATGCTGCCATCGCTAAAGGTTGAATAGCATCATACGCTTGTTCTCTAGTCCAACCATTGAGAATTAATCGGTTCATTACCCGTTGTGCAAAAATGACACCATAAGTCATAAAAATGTTATTCAACATTTGTTTTTGATCAATAACTAGCTGGCTTAAAACCTTAGTATATCTAGTCAACATGTAGTCTAGCAGTTGCGTCGCGTCAGGTAGCATAATCCGTTCTGTAGCCGAATGGGAAATATCGCGTTCGTGTCATAGCGAAATATTCTCAAATGCAGTATGCATGTACCCACGCATTACACGGGCACAACCACACATGTTCTCGCTTGCAATTGGATTACGCTTATGGGGCATGGCTGAAGAACCTTTTTGTCCTTTGGCAAATAATTCTTCCACTTCATGCACTTCCGTTCTTTGTAAATGACGAACCTCTGTTGCGATTTTCTCAATTGTAGAAGCAATTAAGGCCATTACCGCGAAATATTCAGCATGGACATCTCTTTGTATTACTTGGGTGGCAATTGACGCTTCAGCGATCTTTAAATGTTGACAAACATAACTTTGAACAAACGGATTGTTATTGGCAAAATTACCAACCGCACCTGACAACTTACCTGTTTGAATACGTTCACACGCTTTGTCAAAACGCACACAGTTACGTTTCATTTCGTCATACCATAATGCTCATTTCAATCCAAAGCTAGTGACATCCGCATGGATGCCATGTGTACGTCCAATGCACGGCACATCTTTGTACTTGATAGCTTGAGTGCGCAGTACTTTCATGAAATTAATAATATCTTGCTTGAGAATTTGGTTTGCCTGACACAGCATGTAAGCATTTGCCGTATCGACAATATCTGTTGATGTTAACCCGTAATGAATTCATTGTCGCTCTTTACCCAAAGAATTACTAACACTACGCGTGAACGCGATAACATCATGATGTAAACTTTTTTCTAAGTCATCGATTTCATGAATATTAAATTTTGCTTTAGCTTTGATTAATTTAACATCTTTTAACGGTATCACACCCAATTTGCACCAAGCTTCACAAGCTAAAATTTCAATTAAAAGGTACGTGTTAAACTTGTTTTGTGGCGTTCATACATTAGCCATCTGCGGGTTAGAATATCGCGAAATCATTGTATGATTAATTATATGGTAATGTCTCGGTATTTTAAATACATCAATATTCCAACCGAACAAATTATCCAATTGTTAACACTTGAACCAAAATTAGTTAAATTCATTAACGCTGATCGTCCGTTTAGCATCCGGATTATGCCTGATCATTTTACTTGTATCGTACACACTATTATTAGTCAGCAATTCTCTTCAGCAGTGGTGGATGCTATTTGACATAAACTAACTTTTAATTTCCGCAAAATCACTCCCAAGATATTTGCACAATTAACTAGCGAACAATTACAATCGACTGGTTTATCAACTGCAAAAATTAATGCAATTAAAACCATTGCTTATGACATTGTCGATAAAAAATTAAATCTCAATAAACTAGGTAATAAAACTAATCAAGAAATCATCACTACACTAACCCAATACAAAGGTATTGGTAATTGAAGTGTTCAAATGTTATTAATGTTTACCTACTGTCGCCGTGATGTTTTTCCGTTTAATGACCTAGGAATCGTTAACGGCATTAAAAAACTCTATAACTTGGCTAATGTTGATGAACAATATATTGCTAAATTACAAAAGAAATTTAAAGATTATTTAACTTTATTTTCGTTTTGTTTGTGAAGAGTTGCAGCTAATTAACTTTAAAAATACGTTGGTAAATATCTGCGTAGTGTTCAACAAAATGAAATTTAATTTGATCCGAAACTTCTTTAGGAACATCTTCTAGATAGCGTTCATCTTTTTTGGGGATAAAAATTTCATTTACACCACCCCTAAAGGCTGAAATAACTTTTTCTTTAACTCCACCGATGATTAAAACCCGACCACGTAAAGTAATTTCACCTGTCATCGCAATTGTATTAGGCACTGGACGATTACTTAATGCAGAGATAATCGCCGTTGTTAATGTCACTCCAGCGCTTGGACCATCTTTAGGAATACCACCTGAGGGAACATGAATGTGAATATCAATTTTATTAAAATCAATATTTTTAATACCATATTTTTCCGCATTCGCTTTAACATAGCCTAGTGCTACTCCTGCTGATTCTTTCATAGTCTCTTTTAAATTGCCAGTAATAGCAATATTCCCTTTGCCTTTAAACCAAGTAACTTCAATTGGCAATAAATCACCACCTGCGTTGGTATAAGCCATACCATTAACTACACCAGATATGTTTGATGACTCTTTAACATTAAAGTCATAAATTTCTTTTTTGAGATACTCGTGGACATTGTCAACCGTAATGATTTGGGTTTTGATTTCACCATGCTGCTGACGTACAATAAATTTACGAGCAATTTTTTGAATTAATCGTTCCAATTCACGTACACCAGCTTCGCGAGTGTAATTACGAATAATTTTGAGAATGCCTTCGTCTTCAAATTTTAATTCTTCACTAGAAATAGCCGCTTCAGTGCAAATTTTGGTAATTAAATATTTTTTAGCAATTTCTAATTTTTCACGTTCGGTATATGAAGTTAATTCAATGATTTCTAAACGATCATGTAATGGTTCGGGAATTTGTTCGAGATAATTTGCCGTAGCAACAAACATTACTTTTGATAGGTCATAATTTTCTTCAATGTAGTTATCGCTAAACTTGTTGTTTTGTTCAGGATCTAACACTTCAAGTAATGCACTGGCTGGATCACCACGCATGTCGGAAGTCATTTTATCTAACTCATCCAAAAGAAAAAGTGGATTAATTACTTCTGCTTGTTTCATCGCTTTAATAATACGACCTGGCATTGATCCAATGTATGTTTTACGATGACCGCGAATTTCGGCTTCATCACGAACTCCACCAAGTGACATCTTCACAAATTTTTTACCCAACGCTTCAGCGATTGAACGTGCTAATGTGGATTTACCAACACCCGGTGGGCCTACTAAACAAATAATTGGTGCTTTTGAATTAGGTGAACGTGATTTCACAGCTAAATACTCCACAATACGTTCTTTAACTTTATCTAATCCATAATGTGTCTTATTTAAAGTCGCTTCCACGTCTTGGATGTGTGCATTATCTTTGGTGGTTTGCCATCATGGCAAATCCAACAATCACTCCACATATGTGCGAATAATTGAATTTTCTTGGGGATTATTACTACCATCAATTTTTGCTAATTCAGCAATTACCCGTTTACGAATGTGTTCAGGATACATCCCTTCATCTAAGCGCTTGCGTAAATTATTAGTTTCACTTTCTTTTGGATTAAGTATGCCCAATTCTTCTTTAACTGCGCGCATTTTCTCGCGTAAGTAAAACTCTTTTTGTTGTTTAGATAAAGTCTCATTAACTTTTTTGCTAATTTCGCGATCAATTTCAGCTTTGTCATTATCACTTGTAGATAAACGTAAAATATCATCAATTCGTTTAGTGACATTAGTTTCTGCCAAAATATTTTGTTTAGTACTTAAATCTACTGGTAAAACTGCCGCAACTTTATCAGCAATCTTTGAAGGAGAAGGTGTACCAAGTAATAGCGATTTTAATGTTTTGGCTTCTTTGGCAGAAAGATTGGTAGAAGTTCTTTCAATTAAAGAATATAAGAGTCGAATTTTTTCACCATTTTCTTTATTGGCAATACCTGTTTCTTTAAGCGTTTCATATTCCGCAGTTAAAACACCACTAGTACTAAAATCTTTAACACTAACACGCTTTAATCCTTTGACTGTAATCTTTAATGAGTTATCATCTGGGGTTTTTTCATAATTGGTAATTTCACATAAAGTACCAATATGGAAAACTTCTTCAAATTTTGGATTTTCTAATTGCGGATCAATTTGTGAAACAACCAATAATTTTTTGTCATCTTTCCAAGCTGCTTCAATCGAAGCAACAGAACGCTCGCGACCAACTTCAACATCAACGGTTGTTGTTGGAAAGACAATAATGCCACGGGTTAATAGAATAGGTTTGTTCATAGTAATTTAATTCGATGGTATTATAACACATTTTTAGCACTTTGGTGTTGGGAGTGCTAATTTAACTAAAACTATAACCCTTTTAAATACGATAAGATATCCGATAACAAATTAACATCATCGCTTCCGCCTTGAGCGTAATATGTCTTACCACCACCCTTGCCATGAGAAATCTTATTAATTTCATTCACAATTTCTTTTGCCGATAAATCTTGATTTGCGCTATTACTAATTGAAAAGTATTGCAATTTGTTATTAAGTTTATTTAAAATAACAATTGCTTGTGAATTATTGACATTCTCCTGTCCAAGAAATTGGTTAATAGCTTTATTATTCACATTTTCCACTACTAAAATTTGCAATTTTTTTGATTGTGAAACAATCGGTTTAGTATTTTTAACAATATCAATATCGCTTTGAAATAAATATTTACTATGGTCAATAATCAATTTATCATACAACTCTTGTACCATCTCAAAATTATGTTTCAAATCATGCATTGCTGATGTGGTAGGAAAATAAGATAACCGAGCGACACATTTTTCAAATGTCTGATCACTAATTTTTAATTCTTGCAATTTATGCTTCATTTGTGTAATTTTATTTTGGTAATTATTAAATAATTCATCGTAAAAATTTTGAATGGTTTTTTTAGAAGTAATTCCCTCAATTCGTCAAGAACCACTACCGATTGATATCAATTTAGTAATTAAAAACTCTTCAATATCACTCGTGTTAGTGACGTGTGTTCCACCGCAAATTTCTAATGAATTTCCATGAATGTCAACCAAACGTAGTTTACCCTTGATTTTTTTATACACATCCACGAAATATGCTTTAGCTCCTTTGTTTTGCGCTTCTTCTAACGAGGCAAAGGTTACAGTTACTGGCATTGCTTGTTTAATGTATTCGTTCACCTGATCTTGAATTTTAATTAATTGATTAGATGACAATTTTTCATGGAAATGAAAATCATATGTTAATTTGGTTGCAGATTTGAACGCACCTTCTTGCTTAATGTTCGGGTCAATTACTGTTTGTAAAGCTTGCTGTAATAAATGTTCGGTTGTGTGGTTACGACTAGTTGCAAGGCGGTGACTTTTATCAACAAATAAACTAAATTTATCGCCTTTAGTAATTGATAAGCTGTGTAGATTATTAATTAGATGTAGATGCTGCCCGTTGGGTCCTTTGACTACATCAATTATTTCTAATTTACTGTCGTTAAATATAACATAACCAGTATCGTGATCTTGGCCACCGCTTGTGGCATAAAAGACCGTTTGATCAAATACAACCCACCCTGTTGTTTGTAATTGCTCAACTTGTTTAAAATCGCGATTAAAGCAAGCAGCAACTTTAGCGTGTTTGTTACTCAAATTTGCATAATCAAATTCACTTGGTGTAATAAATTTAATTAATTGGGCATTTTGACTAATCATGCCTTTAGCATCAAAATGTGCACGCGAAGTAGTTTGTTGATCTACTAAACGTTTGTTAAATGCCATTTCATTAATCTTAATGTGGTGGGTATTTGCAAGTTCTTGAACCAATTCAAACGGAATCCCATATGTATCCACCAATTTGAAAACAATTTCATCATCAATTTTTTGGGTGGTAACAAAGTCAGTAAATAGTTTCATACCACGTGCTAATGTTTCTTGAAAAATAAAATTTTCTTGTTCCATTATTTTGATGAGTTTTGGACTAGCTGTTTGCAAATAATCGTAAAAATTATTCATCGTACTAATAGTGGTGTTGGTTAAGTCTGTTAAATAACCATTAGTAAGTTCTAATCGGCGTGCGCAAACAAAAGCGCGACGCAATAATCGACGCAAAACATACCCGCGTTCTTTGTTGCTTGGTAAAGCACCATCAGCAATTGCAAATATACATGCTTTAACATGATCCACAATCACTTTAAAATCTTTATTGATTCTCTGTTGATTAGCATCTTGGGAAAAATAAGCATCACTTTCATAACGAAATTTACTATGCATCTGCAAACTCTTGATACCAGGTAAAAATAAATCGGTTTCAAAATCGGTTGGTGTTTGTTGACTAATTGAAGCCAAACGTTCTAATCCTGCTCCAGTATCAATATTCTTATTAACTAACTCAGTTAGATTACCATTGCCATCATTATTGAATTGACTAAAAACAATATTTCAAATTTCAACGTAACGATCATTTTCAATATCATCTTGAAATAACTTTATACCAATATTGTTAGGATCAAATTTATCACCACGATCATAAAAAATCTCAGTACACGGTCCGCATGGACCAGATCCTAAATCTCAAAAGTTACGTTCTCTATTTCCTTTGATGATGTGTTGAGAATTAATACCTAATTTTATCCATTGATCGTATGCTTCAGGATCTTGTTCAAAAACAGTTATGTATAACAGGTTAGTGTCCATTTTGTAATAATTAATTAATAAGTCATAAGCCATGGTAATTGCTTCTTTTTTAAAATAATCACCAATTGAAAAATTACCTAACATTTCAAAAAAAGTGTGATGTCTAGCAGTAATCCCAACATTATAGATATCGTTAGTTCGTAATGCTCGTTGACAGCTACACAAACGTTTAGCAGGTGGTAAGGTTTGTGAGGAAAAAAAAGCCTTTAAAGTAGCTACACCTGAATTTATTCACAATAGAGACGGATCGTTTACAGGAATTAAAGATTTGGGTGTAATTATTAAATGATGTTGCTTAGTAAAATACTCTAATCAAATTTGGCGAATTTGGTCGGATGAAAGTTTTAACATGGTTTAAATTATAGTATCTTTACTATTACCCCTCCACCTAGACAACGTTTATTTTGGTATAAAACTGCAAACTGACCGGGGGTTATAGCCAATGTTGGTGTGTATGATAAAATCATCTGATTATTGACAATCTTGAATTGTGCACGGATTAATTTTTGACGATGGCGAAAACGAACTAAAACATTTTTGTTTTGACTTATGCCACTAATTCAATTAAATTTAGTAATGGTGCATTGCGTGGAAGTTAAAAAACGCTTACGTTGTGACTGGTCGCAAACATAAATAACATTATGTTTAACATCCTTGCCGCAAACGTAATATCGTTTTTTTTGACCCGAAAGACTTAACCCTTTATTTTGACCAAGAGTAAAATATGCTATCCCCTCGTGCTGCCCCACACATTGTTTTGTAACAATGTCAATAATTTTACCAATTTTAGGTTTGATATAATTTTGCAAAAATGGTTTAAATTTTCTTTCGCCAATAAAACATATCCCTGTTGAATCTTTTTTATTTCAATTCAAAAATCCTTGAGTTTTAGCAATTTGACGAACTCGCGTTTTATTAATATTCCCTAAAGGAAAAATGGTATGACTTAGTTGTTTTTGATTCAATCAACACAAAAAATATGTTTGATCTTTATCTTCACACAATGAACGTTCTAAAAAATATTTATTGTTAGTCTTTTTGATATTAGCGTAATGACCCATGGCAATTTGATCACAACCAAAATGTTTTTTCGCATATTTAATAAATTCATCAAACTTAATAAACTTATTACATAGTACATCAGGATTGGGGGTCAGACCTTGGCGATATTCTTGAATCATGTATTTGAAGACTTTATTCCAATACAGCGAAATAAAACCTGTCGTATAAATTTTGATTCCTAACTTATCCGCCACTTGCTTAGCATCATTAAAATCTTTAGTAAAATCACACGAAGCATTATTTGTTTTTCCCAAAATATCGTTATTAAGATCCCGATCCCAATTTTGAACGAATAAACCAATAACTTCATATCCTTGTTTTTGTAGCAAGTAGGCGCAAACAGAAGAATCCACCCCACCCGACATTCCTAAAATGATTTTTGGTATACGTACTTGCTGATTAGTCATACCACTCATAATATAGCAATTTTGTTTAATTTGATAGAGTAAATAACATAAATACAATCATAGTGGTAGAATACGCAATTTCTATGAAAGACTATTATAATTAGCAAATCGTAATTATTAAATGAGCAAAAAAAATAAGAAAAATTGATTCGTTAAAGTTAAAAATCCATTTGTATCTGAAGAAGATTTAAAAGTTTTTACTCATCGTTCTGTCTCCACAAAACGTTTTAATACTGGAATTGTTCGTTTTTCTCGTTTTTACATGTTTCAAAAAACTTGAGTCAAATACACCACGATCATAGTTTTAGGAATCATTATGTCTTTGGTTGCTAATTTTTTTGTGAAAGCTACAGGATTGTATACTGGTGGAACAAGTGCCGCTTTTCAAGGCTTGGCACGTTTAACTTATGCACTATTACTTAAAGGTTATGGAGGGATAGAAAACACCAATAGTAATCAACAAGAATTTGCCGCTATCATATATAACGTTTTATTCTGATGTGTTTACATTTTATTCAATATTCCCTTAACAATTTTTGCATTCAAAAAATTAAATAAGCGTTTTGCTTGTTTAACAATTGTCTACATTGTTGTTAGTCAAGGAATGGGTTTTGTATGGGGTGTTATTCCTTTGTTTGCTAATCATCCTATCCAGTTATTTGGTGATACTAGCACTGTCAATGAAGCATTAGAAAATTACCGTATTCAATCAATCGTTTTCGCACCCAATGTTTTCCCGGTGATTGATGCAAGTACTGGTAATTTTATATGAACTAATTTACAATCTGCAAGTCAAACACCCGAAGATATTCGTTCAATCATTACAAACGAATATATTTGCAAAGCATTGTTACTGTTCGTTTATGCTTTCATTTATTCTTTTTTTACTGCCTTTGCATATACCATCATGTTTATTTTGGGTGGTAGTACAGGTGGAAGTGACTATATTACTGTTTATTTTTCTCAGATTAAAAACAAAAGTTTAGGTAACATGTTCATTATCATTAACAGTTTCTGTTTAATCGTAGGTGTTAGTTTAGGTAGCTATACTTCGGGAGCAATTATTGATCCGGCACATTATTCAGGATACCAATATTTCTTTTCAGCTAATCTTTTCATGTCGTTAGTATGAGTTGTTTTAAACGGTATCTTACTAGAAATTTGGTTCCCATGACAAAAACTTGTGCGTGTCGAAATTTATTCAAATAAAGCCGATAGTATTAACACTTATTTAAAAGATGCTAGTTATACTCATCCTGCTACCATTCTTAAAGGTATTGGTGGATACTCGGGAGTGGAAACCAAAGTTTTAGTATCGGTGTGTATGTGTGTGGAATTACCAAAATTAATTCAATGTGTTCGTACTGTTGATCCTAATTGTCTAATCTCTTCTTGCCGAATTGCTGATATTGATGGCACGATGGCTATGCAACAACACATTAGTTCCTAATGGATTACCGCGCCATTGCTTGTAAGTTGTTCGTTACTCACACCAAATATCAACAACAACACATTGTTAAAATTATTCCCATTCACAATGGTTATACAAATATTTCGTTTAAAGTTATCACTAACGATCGTTGTGCATACCAAGTGAGAATTGCTAATGATCAGCATTTAGTCGATCGGAAAAATGAAAAAGCGATATTAAATCTAGTCAAAAATCCATATTACTTATATTTTGATGTCCATACTGGTAATACCATTAAACAATGAATTAAAGCGATTAAATTGAATAAGCGAATTATCAATAGTCAAGAATTCTTACAAAAATTAGTTAGCGAAATTAACTGGTTGCACCAAACAAAATTTACTTCCAAAATTTTAAAACACAATTATTTTGATGCAATCAAATACGCAAAATTATCCACCAAACACCATCAGAAATATTATGTGTTACTTAACAAATATCATAATTTACCGTTATGCTTGTCGCATAATGATTTATCTGCAGATAATTTATTGCTTACTGTTAAGAAACAAATTATATTTATTGATTACGAATGAAGTCGTTTAAATAATGAGTATTGGGACCTAGCCAATTTTATTCGCGAAACCAAATTAAGTAATCGTAATATCACATTTTTAGCAACTAAAAGTAACTTATCATTAACAATACTTCAAGATTTTATCTATATTTGTACAAACTACGCTTATCAATGAACATACATGATGCCTCAAACTACAAAAATTTTACAATATCGTAAACAACTCAATAAGCAACTAAACCTGTACTACAATAAATTTTTTTAATATTTTTATTGTTCCAATAATTACCTGAAGTTTATTTGTTTAGATACTAATGATAAATTAATATAATTACTACATTAGTCATGAGGAACTTACTGTCTTTATCACAATTAACTCTTGAAGAAATCCAAGAATTATTAGATTTATCACAACAACTTAAAGACCATAAAATTAAATCGCAATTAACAAATAAAAAAATAGCTAATTTATTTTTTGAACCTTCCACACGAACCCACTATAGTTTCATCACAGCACAACACAATTTAAATTGTCATCCTATAGATTTTGCCCCTGGTACTAGCTCCATTATCAAAGGTGAAACATTCTATGATACAGTAAAAGTTTTTGAATCATTTGGTGTAGATGCGATTGTCATTAGACACAATGAAAATTATTGATATAAACATCTCGTAGGGAAAATTAAAGTACCATTAATCAACGCTGGAGATGGTGCTAAAGATCATCCCACTCAATCATTATTAGACTTGTTGACAATTAAACAACAATTCAAAACTTTCAAAAACTTGAATGTTTTAATTGTTGGTGATATCTTGCATTCGCGTGTGGCTCATTCCAATATTGCTATCATGAAACGATTAGGCATGAATGTATTTGTTTCAGCACCGCAAAAATTTCAAGATAAACAATATAGTTATGTTGATTTTGATACATATCTGCCAAAGGTAGATGTGATTAATATGCTACGCATTCAAAAAGAGCGAATTCACGATGATATAAATATTGACATCAAAATGTATAACAAGCAATTTGGATTAACTAGCACAAGAGTTAAAATGCTAAAACCGTCAGCAATCATTATTCATCCTGCTCCAGTTAACCGCAATGTTGAAATTGATGATGCTGTTATGGAGTCTAAGCATTCAAAAATATTTTCGCAAATTGAAAATGGTGTTTATGTAAGAATGGCGGTACTTTTATGAACATTGCACAAATAGCTGCCAAAGAATTACTAAAAATAAAAGCAGTTTTACTAGATACTGATAAGCCTTTTACATGATCTAGTGGCATTAAATCTCCAATCTACTGTGATAATCGTTTAATTTTATCTCATCCTTCAACAAGAGATAAAATAGAATCGTCTCTAACCGATTTAATAAAAAAACATTATCCACAAGTTCAAATTATTGCCGGAACTAGCACTGCAGGTATTGCCCACGCTGCATATGTATCTAAATTACTTAATTTACCGATGGTATATGTAAGGTCCAAAGCAAAAAATCACGGTACTAGCAAACTAATTGAAGGCGAAACTAAACCCAAACAAAAAATAGTGGTGATAGAAGATTTGTTGTCAACTGGTCAAAGCTGTTTACAAGTGGTTAATACTTTACGAAAAGCTAAATTGCAAGTGTTGGGAGTAGTAGCAATTTTTAGTTATAACATGGATATTTGCATTAAGAATTTCAAAATTAACAATTGTTCTTACCACACTTTAACTAACTTAGATGTTTTAAGTCAGGTTGCAATTAAAAACAAATATATTAATCTTAAACAGCAAAAGCGGATATTAAATTTTCGAGATTGTCCCAAAGGTAAATGGTAAGATTATTTTTGCTTTAAAATAAGCTCTAAGAGTAATACCACTGCAATCATTGCTTTAACATCGTTTTGACAATATTTTTTTAGATCAATCACTTTGCTTTCTCAAGTTGAATCGTCAATATAGCCTAGAAACCGTAATGCAAAGGTATTTGTTGCTTCTACTCCATTATGAATATTTAAATTCGTGTATGACACGGAATTAGATTGCGCTAAAAATTCAGGATAATATTCATTTATAAAGCGTAAGACATCTTTTATAGAGTAATGTCCTTTAAGTTTTTCGATGATTATTAATTGTTTATCAACATTAAAAAAGTCCATTAAATCAAAGCAATTCGCGTCAGCAGTAATCGTATTAATTTTTTTAGTATAAATTGGATCATCAATAAAAATATTCATATTTTTCAATTGAGTATTTTCAAAAGCTTTATTGTATACAACGTAACTGTAATCATCACCACAATCTACCGCATCAATGATTGTTTTAAAATCATTAATCGTAAAATTTTTTGGATCAATTACAATATCTCGTGTCCTCTTGATTTCACCAAATTCTTCAACAATTATTGATACTTGAACTACTGTTTGTAAAAATGGTGGTGTATGATCGAAAATTCTTGATGCTAGCATCACACTTTCAAAATCATAGAAAACACGTTTTGGTTTTAAATCTTTAAATATTTTTATTGCTCGCGGTAAATATACACCGTGAGCGAAACGAACATAACTATGCATACCGTTAAGATTTTCAAAATAATTAGTGATTTTTTTTAGTTTTGTCTGATAACGTGATAACTGTATACATTGAGCCATTGAAGATAATGTTTGGTCACGATAAATATCTAAGGCATTCGTGTAATTTATCAATTTACCACTATATCCCATTGAAAAATATTGTTGAGAAAGATAATAATATGTATGAATCAATTTTCAAAATTCGTGTTCCCTCAATCAGCTTTTGTATTGAGATACAGGTAAAAACTGTGGAGAAAAAATAATTTCATGTTCTTTTAATGTTTTTAATATTTCATCAAATTCATCGCTTAGCAATGGATAGATATATTTGTCGTAGGAAATTAATTGCTTTTGCTTTAATTTCTTTCGTACATCCAAACATAATAATTCATTAATTTTGAGCGTAGATTCAGGATGAATATAGGCATTTTGCACAAGTTCATAGTAAATGTCACTATATTTTAGACAAAGAGCAATATTTTTATTTTGTTCCGCCGATAAAACACTTGATTTAGTCAAAAATATATTGTCAGTGAGTACAAAACTAACTTTGTGTTTCAATAATTTTTCATAGGCAATTAAACATAACTTACAATCTATAATTTTTTTTTGAATTAAATGCGATAACACATCATTGATAATTCGTCATTGGTAGGCAATATCTACCAAATATGCGTATTTTGGTTTGGTTGTGCCTTTGACCTCAATTAAAATGAAAATACCTTTTCGTTTGATCAAGACATCGGGTTTAGCAATTGCAATATTTTTATATATAAATACAGGTTGAAATAAAATTATATTTTCGCTATCTTTCAATATTTGACAAGTTTTTGCAAACTTTTCTTCTAACGAGCAATTAGATAGAGAATCAAAATCGTGTACCGAACAATCAGGATAACATTTTTGAATGTATATTTTTGCTAATTGATCAACTAAATTACCTTCAATAATTTTCGGATCAGTACTATTTCTAATTGCATCATTATCTAAATCCTTTAATGCATCATATTTTGTTGTATCTACAATATCGTCAACCATAAATTCATCTTCTAATAGATCTAGTGTTTTGGTGTATTGATCAATCTTGGATTTAATCTGTGCTTCAAGCATATTTGCTGATCAAAATCATTCATCACGTGAGCGAGTAAAATAATGAATAAAATCATATTTTCGAATGAATTTAGGTTTTTTAAACATGTTTAAAAAATCGCAATCTTATGAATTGAACAATAATTAACAAAATCCTGAGACCATGGTGCATGAACGATTTCAGCTAGATGATACTTTCTTAAATTTAACATCATTAAATTCGAAAAATATATTTGTATTCCCAAAGAACTGTCATTTACATATTCATTACTCAATAATGTTTCGTTATACACTCCATCAATGATTGTGGCGGGTAAGTATTTTTCTAACTGATTTTTAATTATTTCCTTATTCGGACGTAACGATATTTTGATAATTGGTACAACAGAATTAATAAATTTATTGAATACATATAAAACATTAGTATTAGCATAGTCATCAGAAGATGGTGAAGCAGACGGATATGATTGTAAATCATAATTTGTGTACACTTGATGAACAACGGTTATACCATTATGAACGACATAATGTTCTAAAGCCTTTTTAGTTGAAAGTGTTGGATAAAGTTTTATTAATTGTTTTAAGGTAATGAAATTTATTTTAGTATTTAAATATTTTTGTGATTTATACGCATGAAATTCTTCGCTTTGATTAATAACATTAAGCATATTAATCATTGTAATCATGGAAGATTTTTGTGTTTGTAAATCACTTGCTACTTTTATAACTTTAGACTCAATAAAATAACACTGTTGAACCATACTTTGATTATTGCCCGGAACGATATCTCTAATTACTATTGGTAAATAAGTAAAAATCGCTACATCTTGATTGGTTTTAAAGCGATTAAGGTTAATGCGCATGTAATTACTTGCATCTTCGTAAAATTGAGAAACGATGGGTGTATATTTATTATCAAACGCCACAAAACGATGATTCGTTAATCTTGCATCTCAAGAATGACTAACCGAAGTTATTGCGGGGGGGTCAATATAAATGGCTTGATAAAGTTTTTTGATCGCTAAATTTAATAGCTTGACATACTTGTCAATGTATGCTCGCGTAGACTGAAAATCATAAATTGCTTGATAATTGCTAGGAAAATAAGATACTTTAGCCATTATTTTTCTTCGCGTAAATGCGGAAACAATAGCACATTACGAATCGTTTGTTGATCAGCAAATAACATAACCATCCGATCAATACCAATACCAAAACCACCAGTTGGGGCTAAACCATATTCTAAAGCTTCAATGTAATCCATATCCATTTCATTGGCTTCATCATTGCCTTTTGCCTTCTCAATTAATTGATTTTTAAAACGTTCATATTGTTCAATCGGATCATTTAACTCACTAAAAGCATTGGCAAATTCCTTACCACATATATACAATTCAAAACGTTCAGTCAAGCGAGGGTTTTGCGGATATTTTTTTGCTAATGGTGAAACTTCAATTGGATAATAATAGACAAATGTGGGATTAGCAATTTGCTTTTCACAATATTTTTCAAAGAAAAGTAACATAACGTGACCAATATTTTTTTGGTGCAATTTAAGTTTAATATCATGTTCTTTTGCTAAAGATATAGCCTGCTCATCAGAGGTAATAATATCAAAATCAACATTTGTCTGTTGTTTAATCAATTGAGTCATTGAAACACGTTGGAATTTTTGATTCAAATCGATTTTGATGTCTTTAAATGTTAAAGTGGTTTTTGCTAGTTTATTCCCAATTGTTCTAAATAATGTTTCAATTAAATCCATCATTTCTCACATTGAAGCATAAGCTTCATAACCTTCAATAGTTGTAAATTCGGGATTATGAGTAGCATCCATACCCTCATTACGAAATATACGACCAATTTCATAAATTTTTTCAAAACCACCGACAACTAATTTCTTTAAAGGTAATTCTGTAGCAATTCGTAGATAGTATTCGCGGTCTAATGTATTGTGATGTGTAACAAATGGACGAGCATTGGCACCTCCAAGCGAAGCATTAAGAATAGGAGTCTCTACTTCTAAATATCCTATTCCATTCATATAATTACGAATTTCTTTAATAACTAACGAGCGCAACATAAATACCCGAAATGAATCTTGATTCATGATTAAATCTAGATAACGTTTGCGTGAACGTAACTCTTCATTTTGCAATCCGTGTCATTTTTCAGGTAGTGGTTTTAAAGTTTTTGTTAACAACACAATATCTTTAACATTAATAGTTAATTCACCAGTATTAGTTTTCATGGGAGTGCCTTGAATACCAACAATGTCACCTATATCTATATCGTTTTTGAATTTTGTAAATATTTCGGGATTAATGTTTTTTTTGTTGACATAAAACTGAACCCGACCATACATATCTTGCAAAATTCCAAAAGTTTGTCGTAAAGCCATAACACGACCAGCAATCGTAATGTGTGTTTGGTCAGTAGATAACGCATTCTTCTCAAAACCATCAAATTTTTGGTGAAACGACAAAGTATTAAAATTGCGAATAAACTTCGTAACCAAAAACGGATCTTGCTTTTGAACTTTTAAACGATTGAGTTTTTCGCGTTTAGTCAACTCCTGATCGTTAAAATGACGTTGCTGCATACGTATATTTTAATACATTATCTTTTTGCTATAATAAATCTCTCACGCTTTCTTTATGAGCCGAAAAGATCAAATAACTGGTAAAAAACCACTAAGTGGTAACAAACGTAGTCATGCTTTGAATCACGTGCGTCGTGTCTGAAATGTTAACTTACAAACCGTAAGAATTAAAACCGGTAAAAATAGTTCAAAGAAAATTCGCGTAGCTGCTAGTACAATTAAAACTTTAAAAAAACAAAATAAAATTGCTTAATTTTATTATTTTTCGTATCGTGTTTTAACGCGTCGTAATTGATCAGCAATTTTTTCAACTGCGAGATTAATTGCGGTTAATATATCATCGGCTTTTGCTTCAGCACGGATTATGCCACGATTTTTTACTTGTAAATTTAGCCTAGTAGCAAAAACATGACGTTTTGGATAATGTACAATTTCGGCTTTAATATCTGGCATTACAAAACGATATTCATCAAAACGGCTGATTTTTGCTTCTAAATGCGCAATAACAGCAGGAGATTTATTGCAATCTTTTCAACGAATTACACAATTCATATTTTAAATATAAAGCATCGCTTTATTAATTTCGCTGGCTTTTGATGGTGAGATAAATTTTTTCACTACTTCAATAGCAAATTCCGCAACTGTTCCTGGTCCAGCAGTAGTAATAAAATTATCGCTTATCACGACATTTTTCTTTACATAATGTTGCTTAATTTTTTCATCAACTTGACTCGGATAACAAGTGATTTTAGCATTAGGTGAAAGCATATCATATTTCACAAAAAACTCTGGAGCAGCACATGCAGCCATAAATGTAACTTTTTTATTTTTGGCATTCTTTTGACAAAAAGTAACTAATTTAGGTGCAATAATCTCATTGAATTTAGTTCATCCTTTACCACCAGGTAAATATAAACCATTGTACTTTGCCAAATTTTCTTTAGCTAATACCTCGTCACATGAAACTTTAGTACCATGAGCCAAAATAACATTTTTCTTTTTTTCTACCGAAATAACTCGAACAATAATTCCCGCACGACGTCAAATGTCAACAGGCGTGACTAATTCAATATCTTCGGTTTGGTTAGCAGCGATAACAGCGATTCTAATCATAAATAAAACTACCTATAATTATACTACATACTCAAACAATAAATAAGCGCTCCCTAGCGATGATAAATAAGGGTTATGCTTACTGATTAATATTTTTCGTAATTGTTTTTGACTTACCCAATGATTCTCTGATACGTTTTCAAAAAAACTACCATCACCGCAAGTCTTATTGACTGCAATTGCATTAGTAATATCAACGACAAAAGTATACACGCATTCATTCATTTGTGTAGAACTAACGTTTATGCTACTTGCTTTAATATTCTGTGACTTAATTTTCAAATTAAATTCTTCATATATTTCTTTAATAACATTCTGTTGTGGAGTTTCACCAAGTTCAATTGAACCCGTCACACAACATGGATATAATCCATGAGAATTTGCTTTTTTGTTAGTACCGATTAACTTTAATTCAGGTAATGGTTGGTAGCGCAATAGAAATTGATATCCTCGCTTGGTTTTTTTATAGCATAATGCTGCTGTTGAATTAATACTACGCCTTTGTGCATAAATGAATTTGCGAGTAGTTTGATAAACACTTAATCAATAATGTTTGAATAAAAGTTTACTCATTGTCAGCAAATAAAAGAATCCGATTTTTAAACTTTTGATTAATTACTAATTTATTGAAATAGTATCGGGAATTAGCAATTAAAGTTTTACTATGTGAAAAATATTCAATTAATTCCATAACATGAATTAATCTTAACGAAGTGATTTTACGATGAAAAATAAATTCATAGACATCAAATAAGTCTTGCCCATCGTAAATCATTTTGGCATCGTAAATAACATTGTTATGTGAAATCATGTTGCGTAAATGAAGAATATTTTTCATGATTTTGATAAATCCATTTAAATGCGAAGGATATAAACCAAAATTATTTAGAATTTTAGCACGGATGTGATAATCTAAAGCGATGAAGAGTGAAAATGATGTCGCAAAACTTCACGTTAGACACATGACATCTAGTGGACACTCGCGCCAACGCGTAATATCATCACCAGCTTTTTTGCGCATATAAATTTTAGTCGCTAGAGAAGTGGGCAAATATTTAATTAATTTATGAATGAAATTGAAATAATTTATTTTAGGTTCAACGTCTTGTAAATTGGGAATTATTTGATGTTCAATGTAGTTTTGATTAAGTTTTAACAAACATTTATCTTTGATGTTATGTTGATTAATGATTTCGTAAGCTACATTAGTATTAATGATTTTTTCAATCACTAAAATGAAACGCAATATGTGATTTGCCATATCTCGATCAAATCTGTATAAATTGATTAATTCATCAGATATGGCTTCAGGGTCGTAGCGACGCAATCTTTCGTTTTCATAAAATGGTGCACTATAACCATAAATAAAAGTGTTGTAATTAAAATTTTTTACGTAGTAATAAAATAATTGTTTGTCACCTATTTGTAAACCGTTTGATTTTAATTCTTTAATAATATCGTGAGTATTAATAACATTTTGCATGTTCCATTTGATAATAACAAAACTTATTATTTTTAACTAAACAAACCATTGATTTTAAAAATATGGTGACCATTAATCATTTCTTTAATCGTAATCGGTTGCTTTGATGGCAATTGAATTTTGGTTAGACATAAATCGTTGGTTTTGGTGGCCACAAATATGCCTTCATTACTAATTTTAGTAATTTTACCAGGCATCAAAGTAGAAGGGATATTAGTTAAATGTGCTGATAATATTTTGATGTTCAAACTTGCATAAATTGCGTAAGCAATTGGTTGATCAAATAAACCGCGTATTTTTGCATCAATAACTTTATCCGCATTTTGTCATTGTATTAATTCATCTAGACGACGAATATTTTTGGCATATGTAACTTTTGATTCATCTTGTCGTTGAACGGTTAAATTTACTGAAAACAAAATATCAACTCTATCATAAATCACTCGATAAACCAATTCACATAGTCGTTCATATAAAGAACGATATGTTTCGTTTTGAGCAATCGAAATTGCTTGCTGGTAAATAATATCACCTGTATCTAATGTTTTATCCATGTACATTAAACTAATACCAGTTTGTGAGTCATCGTGCATAATGGCGTAATGAATTGGTGCCCCACCACGTCATCTAGGCAACAATGATGCATGAGCATTCACACATTTGTATTTGGGGATTGTCAAAATAGATTCAGGAACCAAACCTCCATATGCACAAGTAATAATTAAATCGGGTTGCAAGTCTTTAAGTGTTTGAGTAATCTCTGAAATCTTATGTGGTTGAAATAATGGTAAATGATACTTGATTGCCAAATTCTTCACTTCACTATAGACAATCTTATAATCCCTTCCTTGGGGTTTATCACCGCGACAAACTACACCGATTACATTAATTTTTTTATCAATTAACGCTTGCAAACAAGAAGCAGCAATTTTGGGAGTTCCAAAGAAAACAACACGATGTGATGACATAAGCGAGAACTAAAATTATTTATTGGATTTTAGTGATTGTGCCTTTTCTTTGGCGCGTTTTTTAGCAACCGCTTTTTCTTTACGTTTTTGAGCTTTAATTGCTTGCTTTTCGGCTTTAGATGTTTTGACTTCTTCAGCAGAACGCAATGGTGCAATCCATTCCATTTCTTTATCATAATCTAACAAACGGTTAATAACAATCTTCCGATCCCAATTTTTGCGATCAATTTTTTTGTTTATCACTTCACATTCAATTGCTCGCGGAGGATCAATGTGCTGATCACGAGTACTTTTGGTAACAAAACATACCACATAAAGGTCGTGTGGTTTGGGACGAACGATTTTAAGTTTGGGATTTAGTTTCTTTTCTTGTTTAAATTGTCAACGGCGAATTTTAATTTCTTGACGTTTATTGTTTTTAACAAATTTTACTTTATGAGGATTAATAAAATCCACATCATTACGTTTGGCTACATATGAATCAATGATTTCTTTACCATATTCATTCGTATCTTTGAGATATTGCTTGATCGTTTTTCATACTTCGTCCTTATTGCGACGATTGGAAATAATCTGTTCCGTATTCTTGTTTTTACGCTTTTTAAGGTAAATCGGAATACCAATAGCGGCTACAACGACTACAAGGATGAGTAAAAGAGATTGATTCATTAATTTTAACTACAGTAATTATTATTAATATATAACAAATACTTTGCCTTTACATTATATTTAGTTTTGTATATAATCTATCCACTTAGTTATCTCCATAACCGTGGCAAATATAAAAGCAAATATTAAAAATATCCGTAAAACGCAACGTCGTACTTCAAGAAATCGTCATGAAGTTCGTACCTATCGTAATAAAGTCAAGCAAGCACGTCAACAACCCAATGATGCATCGTTGCGTAGCGCTTTTAAACAAATTGATTCTGCTGTTGCTAAAGGTAAAATGCACAAAAATAAAGGAAATCGTTTAAAATCACGGTTAGCCAATACATATGCTAAATCTCACAATGAAAAAGCTGCATAGTTTTTGAGGATCTATCAGTATTGTATTTTTAACGATTACTGCTAGTACTAGTTGTTTTGCGTTAACTAGTTGTGGCAAAAATACCAATAATTTTCTCAACATAGATGATGGTGCTAATTTAAAAATAACTTCAACCAAAAATGCTAAATTGCTTGTTGCCGCTTGTCAGCAAAAACTAGTTCAGCCGACCATACCGCAACCAATTAGTGATGATATTGCTTATAATGACTACCTAATTAGCGCTGCTAATGGATTGCATAATACATATTGAGAATTGGCATTACACTACGCTGATCAAATATTAAATAAAAAAATCAAAAGCTTTGAATTTACCTGTCAAAATGTATCTTTTGCAAAAGATGATACGAATAAATGCGTTTCACTAAACACAGGAACATTCGTTATTAGTACTAACAATGCTTCGTTAGAATTAAGCGATAATTACCGAATTAAATATTATTATGCATCATCGTGAAAATTAGGAATATATAGTGGTATTACTGATTTGTTGAGAAGTGAATGTACTTCGTTTGCACTTTTTAATTGCACACACAGTTAATTATGATAATTAAATCACAAGCGCTGATATTTTCACTTTTCTAATAACGAACAATAACTAAACACAATCCACGAAAGTACAATTACCGCTACTAATGTTCAATTAATGATGCTAACAACGTGCCAATATTCACCGTAATTGGCTGTTGATGAATATTGGGTAGTAGCTTTCATTCAGCTAGAAAATCACGTCCCACACATAATACCGATTGATAACACCGATTGGTAAACACCCATCGGTGTTTGTTTTTTAGTACTGAATACTTTTTGCAATACCGAACCCAAAATTAGATTGTAAATAATCCCATAAGATAATCCATTCAAGGCATGAATAGCAAAATAACCAGTAACATTGTGAATATATGCTGAACCGATTTCATAAATAATCCATGTAATGCATCCTAATGAAAATGTTTGAAATTTACCCAAACGATTAACTAATATTAATCCCGTTATTAATCCACCTATTAGTTGAAATACGCTAAACACAACCGAAATATATCCTTCATAAGGTTTAGAAGTACCACTAGTAATTCATTGAATGTGATTAGTAGCAATTGCTCCCGAGTTAGCAAATTTAACAAAAGCAATTAGCGAACCCAAAAATGCTATTAAAATAAAATCGATTCATTCTGGTTTGGTGCGAATTTGTTGTTTGTATTTAATATCCTTATACAATTGCGACCTGTTTTCTTTATAAAAAAACAAAATTATGAAAGTAATTAATACAAATACCAGACCAATCAATCATAAAAATCGTAAAACGTTAGGATCGTATTTATTCCCTTGGTGATAGCACAGTGATGCCACAATTGATTGTATAGGTGAGGAAATAAAATCAGCTAACAATGGTGGAATTGATAAAATGGAAACAGTCAAAAATTGTTTGGCTTTTCCATACTGTTCATTAAATAATAATTGGTATGAACCAATACACGAAGCTCCTAACCCAACACCTAATGATTGAATAATATTAGTTGCTAATGATGGCGCACAAATTATGGGAATGTATGTAACCAGTTGAAAAAATAAAGCCAAATAAATAAAACCTTTGCGATTGTGGCGTAAAAATGCAAACCAGTCGGCAAATAACCTTGCAAAAATACCAATAAAGCCATATGCCGCTAGTGGCAGTCACGCAATCGCACTTAGTCCAAGCGATGTTGCCATTGTCCCTGTATAAGCGCGCAATAACATTAATGGTATTCAAAATAATGTGTAAATCAAAAATAATAATTTATATCCTTTGTACCCAAAATTCAATCTTCACAATAATAAAGCTGAACACAAGCAAAAAAAGATAAAAATACCCAAATTTATATAAACAGCAGTGAGGTAACTAGTATCTATTGCTAATGCAATAAAAGTGTGCATGAATAAAATAGAGAAACTATTATAACAAACACAATCTAGTTAACCAGTAAACAATGATTCCTAAAATATATGCTGATGATAGTGATATAACAATGTGCGTAGTTGCCATTTTTCATGAACCTTCTTTAACCATGGTTGCAATCGTAGCACTGCAAGGAATATAAACAGTAAAAATAATTAAATAGCTCATCGCCATTGCAATATGAGTAGTAAAGAAAACTGTTAATGAATTATCTGGAAAAAGCATACCCAAGTTCGCTAAAGCAATTTCTTTAGCAGGCATTGCGCTAATTAAAGATATTGTTAATTTTCAACCATCGTGAGTATCTTGAAAAAAACCTACTGGGTACATCATGAAATTAATTCCTTTGGCAACCGATGCTAACACTGATTGATCAATATTCTCATCGCCTAACAATACTTGTCCTCGTACGCCAAGGTGCAACAATAACCAAATGATAACACTTGCACCCATGATAAAAATAGCTGCTTTTTTAATGAACTCACGAATTTGCAATCAAACACTTTTTAAAATAACAGCGAAATCAGGACGTCGTCAATCTACCATTTCAATAATAAAAAATGTTTTATGTTTGCGAAATAATGTTTTAGAAAAAACCAAACCAATAAATAACGCAAACATGCCTCCACCAATATTGATTGAAATCATCGCGATTCAACCTCATTGTGCACTAAAAATAAGATTGCATACAAAACTAACTACAATGACTCTTGCGCTGCAAACTACAAATGGTGCAATCAAGATGGAAATTCAACGTTCCTTCCGGGAATTCGCACTACGGGCCATGAGAATTGCAGGTACATTGCATCCAAAACCAATAAGTAAATTAATGATACTACGTCCACTAATACCAAACCGATCTAACGCTTGATCTAACAATACCGAAATACGCGATAACACACCAATTTGTTGAATAAGATTAACTAGGATAAACATAATTCCAATAATCGGAATAAAAGTAATTACGGTAAAAAACCCGCCTAAAATACCAACGGTAAAAAATTCACTTACCCATTGATTACTACCAAATCCGTGCGTGAACAATGCGCTAATTCATTCACCAGCAAGTTTATCGTTTAAAAATCAATCCAGTTGACTCTGCAAATACCCACCAGTATACGGACCAAAGGAAATGTAATAAATTGCCATAACCATTAAGAAAAATAATGTGATACCAATGGGTTTATTCAATAAGATACGATCAATTTTATGCTGACGCACTTTATCAACAGTTAAGTATGGTAAAGAGTGATTGACGACTTGATTTACAATACTAGCAATTTTTTTCTTACGAATTTGATAGATTTCTTGATAAAAATCATGTTTTTTATATTGAGTTAATAATTTATTAATTGATTGGTACTCTTGATTAAAATATTTTTTTATGCGGTCAAGCACATATTGATTTTTTTCTAAAATCATCAATGCGTAAAATCGTTTAGCGGGAATTATGGATGGTAAAATATGACTAATTTTCATAATTAATTTTTCAATTAATGGTGAATATTTAACAATTACGGGGCTAACTGTTTGGTCATTGATGAGACTTGTTTCAGCCTCTTTGATACCCAATCCTCTGTTGGCTTGTGTCGGCACGACACTAACATTGTTCAAAAGCTTGCTTAATTTTTTATAGTCAATTACTCCAGATGTAACTTCGTCAGTCATGTTAACAACTAGTGTTGATAATTTACCAACCTCAATTGATTGAATAGTTAATAATAAATCTCGTGCTAATGATTGCGCACCAACAATATTCACAATCTTTTGATAATGATCGTGTAAGATTTCGTGAGCGACAACCGATTCTTCATCAATAGGATGTGACAAATTGTAAATACCTGGTAAATCAATTAAGACATATGCTTTGTTACTTTTAAAACGCCCTAAAGTATCAGCAACAGTTAATCGATCAATATTTGACACCATAGCAGTGGCAGTAGTAAGTTTATTAAAAAATGTACTTTTGCCAACATTTGGTGTTCCTAAAAGTAAAAAACGTGAATGCACATCACTAAATTTCCCCGTTTTTAAGCAATGTGCTATAAAACGCCTATGGTCTTTGTGCCATTCTTCGTAAACTAAATTATCTTGATTGGAACTGTTTATTGTCTTGACATTCCCTGACATTGATATACCTACAATCTTGTGTTCTTAACACATATTCCACACCATAAACTAACAAGTGTAATAATCTATTACTTTTATCGTAGTTTAATACTTTTAAAATGGTGTTATTAGTAATACCGATATTATTAATTTTATGCATAATGTGTTGATCAGCAAAACACACATCGGTTACTTCTAACGTTTTGCCTTTACAGCGATGGGTTAGTTGCATATGGTTTATATTATATTCGCGTTTTAAAAATTGATAAGCAATAAGTTATAATAACTTCAATTGTGTTTAAGAAAATATTTTTTTGATGTTTGTATCTAATTGCCGCACCACTAGTGGGTATTTCACTTTTGCTAAGTTTATGAAGAATTAAAACAAAAGCAAAAAAATACAAACGTGATCATAGTGGTTTTTTTTTAGATGATCGTTTTCGAATGATTATGCGACAAGCATCAAAATTACTTTACTTACGTCGTGTTAAAGTTAAATGCCAGGGATTCAACGGTTTACCAAGTACACCCGTAATTTATGTTGTGAATCATAAATCCAACTTAGATTCTGTGGCTTTACTAAAGGCGATTCGCAATTATGAGCAATTATCTAAATTATGTTTTGTAGCTAAAAAAGAAATTCAAAAATCTCAATTAATCAGTTCGGCATTAGATATCATTGACACAATTTTTATTGATCGTGACAATCCACGCGCCGTATTTGAAGCATACGAAAAACAAATTCAAGCAGTTAACGAAGGTAGGTCAATTGTTGTTTTCATTGAAGGGCATCGCTACTTCATGGATCAATTAGGCGAATTTAAAGCTGCTGCTTTAAAAATTGCCTATAAAACATATAAACCAATTGTTCCGATTGTAATTTATGGTTCAAGTGGTTTGATGGATAAAAATAAAGATAACTTAAATAAAAAACGCACAATTCATATTCATGCTTTAAATATCATGAAACATAATGCATATGCAACTAGCAAAGAAGAGTACGCTGCACAATACCTCAAAGGTATTATGCAAGAAAAGTACAACGAGATGAAACAACTAGACATTAAAAACGAGTTAAATACATTAGAAGAATAAATAACATATGAAGCAATATCTTGAATTACTACAACACGTTTTAAATAACGGCGAACGCAGACACAACCGAACAGGGATAGATACTATTAGTCTATTCGGTTATCAAACGAGATATGACATTAGTAATAGTTTCCCGCTATTGACCACTAAAAAAATATTTTATAAATCTATGATTCATGAGCTATTGTGATTCATTCGTGGCGATACCAATATCAAATATCTTGTTGACAATAACTGTAATATTTGAAATGAGTGACCATATGCAATCTACAAGAAATCGTCGCATTATCAAAATGAAACCCTTTCTGAATTTGTTACCAAAATTAAAAATGATGCTCACTTTGCAAAGCTACACGGTAATTTAGGCCCTGTGTACGGTAAGCAATGAAGAAATTTTTTAGGTGTTGATCAATTACAAGACGTTATAGAACAAATAAAAACTAATCCCAATTCTCGTCGTCTAATTGTTTCAGCGTGAAATCCAGCCGAAGTCAAGGCCATGGCTTTGCCACCTTGCCACTCTCTATATCAGTTTTATGTTGATACAAATAAGGGTTTATCGTGTCAACTATACCAACGTTCCGCTGACGCATTTTTAGGTGTACCATTTAATATTGCTTCGTATTCACTGCTAACTTACATTATTGCGGCAATGACGGGACTAAAACCCCGAACTTTTGTTCACACATTTGGTGATTTACACATTTACACAAATCACCTAGATCAAGTTAAACTCCAATTATCACGCACTCCTTCAAAACTTCCAGTATTAAAAATTAAGAAAATTCACGATAAGATTAATGATTTTACTATTGATGATTTCGAAATCATTGATTACAATCCTCAGTCAACCATTCGGGGTGAGGTTGCTGTTTAATGATTATTCTAATCTGAGCACAAGATATTGACGGAGGAATTGGTGAAAACAATAAACTACCGTGAAACATTAAAGAAGAAATGTCTCATTTTAAAAACACAACATTAAATCATGTTATCATTATGGGACGTAAAACTTTCGAATCAATTGGCCATCCGTTACCAAAACGTACCAATATTGTATTAACACATAATCAACAATTTTGTGCAAATAATGTTTTAGTTTATCATGACATAAATAAGATTATTCAAGATTACAATCAAAAAATCGCATATGTCATTGGTGGTAAAGAAATATATTTGGCGTTTGCTGCACATGCTGACCAGTTGATTGTTAGTAAAATCAAAAAAAAATATAATTGTAATATATCTATGAAATTCGATTTCACACCATTTAAGTTAACTAAAATTATTAAATCGTCTCTCTTTGATATTGAATACTATTCGCGACGTTCTTATGGACAATAATTTAACGTTAAATATTCAACTCGCCACATTTAATGGCCCACTTGATGTTCTTATATCATTAACACAAGAACATAAAATGGATATATTACATTTAGATGTCGCTCAGCTTGCTGAACAATATCTAATCTACATACAAAAACATATCAAACAAATTAATATTGATCAAGCGTGCGAGTATCTCACGATGGCGACATATTTAGTGGAACTAAAATCTAAAAAAATATTACCCAATGATGATGTAACTAGCACGAATGATTTTGAATATGAGCGTGACAAACTAATTAAACGAATTAGTGAATATAACGAATATAAAAAAGTGGTTAATAGATTAGTTAATAAGCAAGATCAGCGTTTAGTAATGTATGCTAAATCTGCTGATGATCTTGACGAATATACTGTCGCTACAACACTTGCTGAATTACCCACATCAATTGATACTAATAGATTGCTTAAAGCCATTCAAAATGCATTTGTTAAATGAAAATTTAATTTATTTACTCAAAAGAAAATTCTTATTCAGGAGTTGTCAGTAGATGATGTTAAAACTGATATTATCAATTTTGTTAATCAACCCAAATTTACCAAAAGTTCTTTTAGTAAATTTTTAAATTCTGTTGATGAATTGAAAATTAGCGAACAATACATTGTGACTTGCTTTTTAGCGCTATTAGAATTAGTAAAATATCAACATATTGTCTTAACACAAGATGTTTCTGACGATGAGATTTATTTTACTAAAAATAAAAATCGCACTTTAATGACTGATAATGTTAAAATGTAAAATATGGAACAAACAATAAATTATCAATCAATTATTGAAAGTCTATTATACGTTGCGGGTAAAGATGGTTTAGATATCGCTGATATCAAAAAAGCAATTAATTTGCCAACCGATGACATCCGTACTATTATCAAAACAATTAATAAGCAATATGAGACAAATGAAAATTGTGGTTTTACTATTAAGTTTTTTGGTTCGCACGTTTACTTGCTAACCAAACCCCTCAACAAGGATTATGTCGCTAAATTGATTGATGTCAAATTGAAGAATCCGCTTACGCCTGCAATGTTAGAATGCTTAGCAATTATTGCATATAACAATCCGTGTACAAAAGTACGGATTGAAGAAATTCGTGGTACTAACTCTGAGGCACCGATCAAGCATCTTGAAACACTCGAATTAATAAAAAACATCGGTAAAGCAACAACGCCTGGTAGGCCCTATCTATATGAAGTAACGCATAAATTCTTTAATTTATTTGGTATTACTAGCATCAGCGACTTACCAAAAATTAATTTTGATTTTACTCAAGATTTTGCTAATGAAAATTTAGATTTTTTTAATGCCAATCGCGAAAACGAAAATTAATCCTATTCAACTTCAAGACAAACTGCAATATAGTTGGGGCCAATGTGAGCACCAATTACTGCGGGAGCTTCATTTTCCTCATATGAAATTGATCATTGCGTTTTAATTAGATCGCGCAATTCATTGATATTAAACTTAGCATCAGAACTCTTGCTAGTTAAAATGGCTCCTTGTTTAATTTGCATTTTGTCCAAACCTATTTTTTGTTCAAAAGCAAGTTTAATTTTACTAATAGTTTCGCGATCTTTTTTGGCTTTATCATAGAAAATTAATCCATCATCTGCCATCGTAATTAACAATTTTAGTCCTAGTAATTTAACAATTAGTGATTTTACTCCTGATATTCTTCCGCCTTTCACTAATTGTTTAATATCAGGAACAACCAAAACCACACACATTTTATGTTTAGTTTGTTGAATATAGTTAACAATATAAGATTCGTTTAGTTCATTTTTGATGTTTTTCTCAACTAGATGTTTAATAATCCAATTTGTGAGGTTAGCGACAGTAAATTGTCGAATGACTTTAACATTGTTGAAATTTTTAGCCAACATTTCCCACGTATTGACGTTAGATGACAATGTTTCTGGAATAGGTAAGACAAAAACATTTTCGTATTCATGACTACATTTTTCAAGCATTTCTGTCATTTCACCAACATTGGCTTGAGATGTATTAATATCTTGATTAGCCGATAACTTGTGAAATAATTGATCAATGGTAATGTCAACATTATCACGATACGAAATTAATTCACCATTCGATTTTTTTTCAACTAAAATTAATGGAACAACAAAAACATCTGGATATTGACCATTAACGATTCCCGAAGAAGAATCCACGACAATACATGCCTTTTTCATATGGAAATTATTATAAATGAATACAAATAATTATTGAAACTATGATTGATGATTAGATTTTTTTAATTTCCGATGTTAAGAACATTCATCATTTAATTAAAAAATGCGGGCTTGTAAGTTTATCTTTTTTAGCCGATAAATCATAATAACCGTGTTTAATTTGTGTGACAAACCGCTTTCGTGGTTGATTGCAAAAATGATAACGAGTAATTTTTAACAATAAACTTGATAAATAAATAATTAAAACTATTGCGACATATGCGCCCGCATATCCTAAAACTGCAGTAATGATCCATTGGTTAACAGAAAGTCCCAGCGCTATGCCAACTCCAGAATATTCACCATATTGTCAATCATAACTACTAACACCAGTAATATTTTGCTCTACACCTAAACCGAAATGAAAAATGAATAAATATAAAAAATAGAATATGGCAAATAAATGACAATCAATTAAATCGTTTTTATTGAATCGCGGATTAGCAACTATTGCCAAAGTACCTATTTCTACATTAATAAAATGCATCATGAAATACATCGGGTTTAAACTAGTACCCACGAAAATGTATTTAAAAGTTAATTCTGGTACTTCATTATCACCGGCAGCGATGGTGATAATAGTAATTCACCCACCAAAAATGGCGAAAGGTGCTAGTATTTTAATTAATTTACGACTAGGGTCTACAACTGCGCAAAAACAAATACTTAACGCTAAAAATGGACACATATCCAACAAAAATGCGCGACTTGTTTGGATGTCGCTATGATTCGAAGAGTTTATGTATTCACTTCATCCCAATCCAAAACGACAAACTATCAAATAAATTAATAAACTTAACCCTAATCCGAATCATAAATAATATGAATTAAGAATTTTTTTAATATATGGTGCGGATAAAACTATCCCCACCATAAATAGCAAAGTTATGATATTAAGAACAATTCCAGCAATCACAATTGAAAAATTATAAAGAATTAATTTTTCTTATCATCGATAAAAGTAATATTTTTCGATTTATCAATATAGGCACGATAACGATGTTCTTTTTTAATTTTCTTAGCAAGAATACCATTTGCCAAATAATTTTCAATGTATTTTTGAATATAGCGCTTAATTGGTCTTGCACCGTAACTATAATCGTACCCCTCCTTACGAATTTTAGTCAAGATAGTTTCGTCAAAAATTATTTCAATATCCTCTGCTTTCAATCTATCAGATAATTCATCTAATTGTTTTGTAATAATCTGTGTGATGGTGTTCTCATCTAATGGATTAAAAATAATAATTTCATCAATACGATTAATAAATTCAGGTCGTAAATATTTTTTGATTTCATTAATGGCATCTATGTTTTTTTTATTGAGAATTTCTTGATGGCCAACGTTCGATGTCATAATGATAATAGTGTTTTTGAAATTAACATCTCGACCTTGCGAATCACGTAATTGACCATCATCTAACACTTGCAATAAAATGTTTAATACATCAGGATGCGCTTTTTCTATTTCATCAAATAAAACAACAGAGTATGGACGACGTCTTATCGCTTCAGTAAGCGATCCGGCTTGCTCATAACCAATATATCCTGGTGGTGCACCAATTAATTTCGATACGGAATGTTTTTCCATATATTCACTCATGTCAAAACGAACTAACGATTTTTCACTATCAAAAAGTTCTGATGCTAACGCTTTAGCCATCTCAGTTTTACCGACTCCTGTTGGTCCTAAAAATAAAAATGTACCAATCGGACGATTTGGATCATTAATTCCGGCACGTCCTCGCAAGACAGCATTAGCCACGACATTGATTTGTTCATCTTGACCTTTAACACGTTTTTTTAACTCTTTATCTAGATTCAACAATTTGTCGCGTTCATTTTCCATTAGCTTGGTTAACGGGATACCAGTAGTTTTAGAAATAACTTCAGCAACATCATTAGTCGTTACTGCATCATGAATAAAACTTTTATTTTCAGCATTAATCTTTTTTTCGTACGTTTCTACTTTTTTTTGTAAATCTGGAATTACAACATAAAGTAATTTTGATGCTTTCTCAAATTCACCATCCATCTGTAAGCGATCAATTTTTTGTTTGGCATTGTCAATCTCTTGTTTTAAATCAATCAATTTTTGATGATCAGTTTTAGCTTTTTTTCAGTCTTCTTCTTGACGCTTTTGCTTTATTTTCAATTCAGTCAATTCTTGTTCAATAACTTTTAAACGTTGTTTAGATTTAGAATCAGTTTCATTAAGTAAAGCAGCACGTTCAGTTTCGATATGAATAATTTTTCGATTAATATTGTCTAATTCAGTTGGGAGAGAATGAATTTCTGTTTTAACTTTTGCTGCTGCTTCATCAATCAAATCAATTGCTTTATCAGGTAAATAGCGATCTGAAATATAACGGCTAGACATTTCAACTGCCGCAATTAGTGCGGCATCATGAATTTTGACTTGATGAAATAATTCTCACTTACTCTTTAAGCCGCGCATAATGGTTAATGTTTCTTGCTTATTAGGTTCTTTTACATAAACTTTTTGCATACGTCGCTCTAACGCTGCATCTTTCTCAACATATTGACGATATTCGTTTAAAGTTGTTGCACCAATAATTTTTACTTCACCACGTGCCATCATCGGTTTAAAAATATTAGCAGCATCCATACCACCACCATGATTACGTCCCGTACCTACTAATTGATGAACTTCATCAATAAAAAGAATAATATTACCATTAGACTCTTTAACTTGCTTAATAACAGCATTAATACGTTCTTCAAATTGACCCTGAAATGAAGCACCACTTATTAAAGAAGGCAATGATAATTCGTAAATAATTTTATTACGCAAATTATCAGGAACATCATTATTAACAATACGTTGAGCTAACCCTTCCACGATTGCTGTCTTACCAACACCGGGTTCACCAATCAACACAGGATTATTTTTATTTTTGCGTGAGATAATTTCAATTAAGCGCTTAATTTCTTCCTCGCGACCAATCACTGGATCAATTTTATTATCAAGTACATCTTGATTAAGATCTCGACCATATTTAGCCAACGGATTTTTGTCATTTTCACTAGGTGTAAAATTAAAATTCATATCTCAATTGTGAAGATGATTATAGCATAAATTAGCACTCTTTTGGTTAAAGTGCTAATTTAACAATATATTATCAAATTTACCACTGATAGCGTTTTTGTAGATACGAATTACTTCACGTCGTGAAAATTGTACCGGATTGGAAATACCACAAAAATCTTTCATCGCTTTAGTAGCCATATGTTTGATATCTCTCCGAGATATGTTTGTAATAATATCGCTCAATTTCATCGGAATGTCCAATGATTTAGTAAATTTTACCAATGCTTGAATACAATTTTTAGCTTGTTCCATTTCACTTAAATTAGAATTATCAATACCTAAAAAATTACCTATTTTTGCAATTTTAGTAGTTGCTTTGTAATAACGCAATTCATAATCAAGAACATATGGTAAAAGAATAGCATTGGCTAAACCATGGGGTGTGTCGTATGTACCACTTAGTGCATGTGAAAGTGAATGAACAAAACCAAGTGATGCGCTATTAAATGCCATCCCTGCCATAAATTCAGCATAGGCCATCTTTTCACGCGCTTGAAGATTATTAGTCTTTTGATGAACTTGAGGTAAATATTGATAAACCATATGAATAACTTGACGTGCATAAATACTTGAAATCAAACTACTCGATGTAGATAATTCTGCTTCAATTGCGTGAACCAACGTGTCAACACCAACTCACATCGATTGCTTTACAGGCAGTCCTAGCATGAGTTCACTATCATCAACTAATATATGCGGTTGTATGTTTTTATCAACTAATGTCATTTTAAAATGAGTAAGCTCATCAGTAATTACCGCAACATTAGTCGCTCCACTACCAGTTCCCGCTGTCGTATTAACTACTATTATTGGCATGATTACAGCGTTTTTAGTAACGTTCAATCCCTGAAATTTTCTAATCGGTTTATGATTGGTTAATACTAAGCTAGCCCCTTTAGCCGCATCATGAGCACTACCACCGCCAACTGAAATTAATGCATCACATTGGTTTTTTTGATAGATTAACACGATATTTTCAACTATAGCAGTTGTTGGGTTAGGTTGCACACCATCATAAATTACATAATTAACATTATGTTTTTTTAGTTGGTTAGTGACTTCGTTCACTACATTAGTTTTTATTAGAACGGGGTCAGTTATGATAAGCGGTTTATGAAGCATTAAATTATCCTTTTGTAGTAGATCTAGTCCTGTCACGGCTTTATTACCTAAAAAAGTAACAGTTGGGTATTGAAATATGAAGTCTTTTTCATATCATTCACGTAGCATGGGTACAAGTAAATGGCAAAGTCTACTTTTTTTAGTAAACTGTAACATTTTTCTTGTTACTTTGTATTTTAAGAGCGTCGTAAATACTCGATAAATAAACATAGTTACTTTTGGATATCTTTCTTTATGTTCATTGAATTACATTCTTGATACATTTTTTCAATCGTAGTTCTAAAAAATTTGTCATCAATTTCAAAAAGATGACACGATTCATTCATTTTAGAAATATGCTCATAAAATGTTGTAATTTCATTTAATAGTGATTCTAATTTAATGTCATTTTTAATTTGATAATCTTGGTTATTGAAAATATTCTGTAGAAGAAATTTTGAGTTAAACGATGTATTTAAATGTGCGCTTTTAATCAAAAAATCTGCTTGAACTAATTTGACATACAAATTTCGTAATCGTTTTTTACCTTGTACCAATTTAATTTGCTGATAAGCTCTTAAAATTTCATTCATTCCTCCCAAAACACTAGACACAATTAAATCGTTTTTATCTTCACTACTAATAATGATGTGAATCGCTAAAAAGATATCACGCAAGAAGTAACGCGCATCGTCAAAGGATCATTTTTTAATTTCGTGACACGAATTAAAAATCACATTATGAAAACTATGCTTACTGCTATAAGTAGTAGCATCAACGTGTTTTTCACACGAAGATATGCGACCAGGTCTAGTTTCTACAAAATACATTGGGGTATTATTTAGATTGGATTTTTTAGCAATACGATGAATTTCTCCGGTTCCATAACTAATCAATAAATCAATATCTTGATCTAAACAATAAACATTCGTTTGTTTATCGATCTTGCATTCTATACATAGTGCATTAGTTTTATGATGAATTGTACGAATCAGCTTACGAACACTTTTGGATACAAGATTATTTTGATCAGTTTGGAAAACGATTGCAACTTTTTGAAAATGATTTTCCACAATCAATTTTGCTAATAAATTAGAAAAACGCAAACCAATAACTACTTGAGGATTTACTTGATATTGAAACATAATTTATTTGAGATAAACGAATCATGACTATATGTCAAATATAATAATAACTAAGTTTTATGTAATTATTAATCAAATAATCATTACGCTTGAATTGTGCTGTATTAAAATTAGAAAAATTTATGGAATTAATTGAACCATAGATTCATAATCACCATCTTTAGGAACCAAATATCCCCGTCATTCGCTATCATTGATATATCGCTGACGTAATGCTTCGTTTTTAACATAAAGTCGACCTTTACCTGTACCATTTCTAAACCAACCAACTGAACCCGTTTTTTCAGGAAATAGTGGACGAAAATTATCACCTTCGATGGTAATTTTCTGAATGTTATGATTTTCATCCATTGTTTGAAACTCAGAAATAAAAGAAGTGATAATGGTAGATATGTGTTCAGGAATAGTTAATTCGGTTACTCCTGCACCCATTAAACCCGCTGACTCACAATAATCTAAATCACCATTTTCAGGAATAATAAGTCCAGTCATTAATCGTTGCAACCTAAACCCATTTCTAGTAAATGTAACCAAACTAGGATTGAGCGTTACAGTACCTTCAAAACTACTATAACAATTGATTTTAGTCATATCACCACCAACAGTACCACCAAACGCCCCCATATCGCGATTATTAGGAGCAGCATGAAAAACAAGTGTTCATTGTTGTTGTGAAGAATCATTTGGATTAATAACAACATCACCAAACACAGCATTAACTCCATGGATGGAGATGTCAACCGCCACACCACTTGCTGCTACAATATTTTCATCAATTGCTGAAACATAGTGATGAATAGTATCTATCTCATAAAATCGAATTGACCCACTTATGAAACCACTTCATCCTGAAAGATTATTTAATTGGTCATAACTTAACGTGAAATATCTTGATGTATCAGTAAGAATACCATTGAATACAATAGTGGTATCTACATCAAAATATAAGGGATTAGCTGAAACAGTAAAAAGATAATTGGTAGTGTTGTATTGAAAAGCGTAATTCCCAAGATCTAGTTTGTTCTTATCAATATCATTCAATTTAAAAAACACTCATTTATTTTCTGCTCTTGAAATAATATATGGAAGATTTATTGTTTCACTAAAATTTAGTTGATTTCTTTGTACCAAATAATATACATCCACAGTTCCTGTATAAATAGGATCATTAGGTTTAACACTAACTGTAACTTTATAACTACCACTATGTGTTTCATCGCCAATAATTACATGAGTTTTATCTCAAAATGCTGTGGATGGATCAACTACTAATGAATTAATTCTTGCATTTTGGTTGACTTGTTTTAATTGCGCAAGTAACTGTTGACTAGACGGAGTAACTGAAAATGCATTCGTATCAGTAGTCAGTTGAATATTAGTGATAATTGTGGATATATCAGTTTTAGAAGAATCAGTGTAGTTAAAGGAAATCGTGGCAGTACTACTACCAACATAGTTGACAGCATTAGATTTGGCAGTTAATGTAAAACTACCACCAGTATCAGTAGAAGACTTGATTTCAAGATCAAATTGATTTGGATGACATTCTCAATTTTCTCATCCGACGGGTGGAATTGGTCCGATATTTCCTAATTGTCCTATTAGAATTTCCTCAATCATATCGGGATCATCAGGTTTATAAATTGATTCGGGTAAAGTTTTATTGTTGTAATCATTTAAATCAATTTTTGTGGCATTGGGTTGATCACTAGAATGACTAGTTGAAACTATAGGAATGAAACAAGTAGTGAATGCAGATGTAAAAATCACACTAGTAAAAAATAATGAAACGGTTGCGAGTTTTTTAAATGAAAATTTCTTCATAACTACTTAATCCTTACCAACTTGGGTACAAATAAAAAACAAAGTAGTCGGTTAGACCACTTTGTTTGTGTTGAAAAAATTAACTTACTTAACTCGCAAGTGTGTGTGTGTGTGTGTGTGTGTGTGTGAAAGACTATTTAAAATCATGAATAAATTATAACTTCAAAAAAAAAAAAAAAACGACACAATTTTTATGAAAAATATATGACCGAATATGTCAATTAGTTCAAGCGTTCAATTTATATAAAAAATAAATACAAATTACGATAAAACAAAATAACATGATTTTAGTAATTGATACTCATCTCAATATTTATTTGTCAAAATAATTAGTATTATTAGAGAGTATGAAAAATCGTATCGAAAAAGATAGTCTAGGAACCATCAAAATTACAACCGGTAAGTTTTGGGGTGCACAAACTCAACGTAGTTTTAATAACTTTGCCATTGGTTGCGAATTAATGCCCAAATCTATAATCCAAGCTATTGCAACGATTAAATTAGCTGCGGCCAAAGTAAACTGTACGGTTAAAAAACTTAGTAAGCAAAAAGCTAATATCATAGTTAAAACTGCTCAATTGATATTACAAAATAAATTTGATGATCAATTTCCATTAAAAGTATGGCAGACTGGTAGCGGTACACAAACGAACATGAATGTGAACGAAGTAATTGCCAATTATGCTAACAAACTATTAAACAAAAAAATTATTCATCCCAATGATGATGTCAATATGTCACAAAGCTCAAATGATGTTTTTCCTTCAGCTATTCACATTGCTGTTACTAAGCACATTAAAGCAAATTTAATCCCCAACATTGAGCAATTAATTAATACTTTTAAGCGATTAGAAATCAAATTTAAATCAGTAATCAAAATTGGTCGAACTCACTTGCAAGATGCAACGCCAATATTACTATCACAAGAAATATCGGGGTGGCGTACCAGTTTAGAAAATTGTAAACATTTTATTAATAATAGTTTATTAAACCTTTATCAATTACCACTAGGCGGTACAGCTGTTGGTACGGGAATAAATGCACCGAAAAATTATGATATTAAAATCGTTAATCTATTAAAGCAAATTTATAAATTGCCATTCAAAGTAATGCCTAACAAATTTACTGGCTTAGGTTTTAAAGACGCTATCGCTAACACACATAGCCAACTAAAAGTACTAGCAACTACTCTTTATAAAATTGGCAACGATATTCGCTTTTTATCGTGCGGGCCAATTGCGGGAATTACGGAATTAATCTTGCCTGCGAATGAACCAGGTAGTTCAATTATGCCTGGAAAAGTTAATCCCACACAAGTTGAAGCAATGATGATGGTGTGCGCACAAGTAATGGGTAATGACACAGTTATTGGTTTTGCTGCTAGTCAAGGCAATTTAGAACTAAATACTTTTATGCCGCTAATTGCTTATGACACACTTTGATCAATTCAGTTACTAACTGATGCAATTAATTCATTTACGAATAAATGTGTTAAAGGAATTACAATTAACCAGAAACGCATCAATCACAATCTCACCCATTCGTTAATGCTAATAACTGCACTAGTTCCAAAACTAGGTTATATCAAAGCAGCCACTATTGCTAAATACGCCTATGACCATCAAGTTTCATTAAAAACTGCCGCATTAACATTAGGTTATATTAATGCTAGTGATTTTGATGCAATTGTGGATCCACAAAAAATGGTTTAACTTTTGCTGGCTTTAATTACGGCTTTGGCGATAATTGTCGCAACGCGTTTGTCAAAAATACTTGGAATCACGTAATTAGGCGTTAATGCTTGCGGTTTAATTAATCGGGCAATAGCATAAGCAGCAGCAACTTTCATCGTATCGGTAATTTGCTTAACACGTGCATCTAGCGCACCACGAAATAATCCTGGAAAAACTAAAGCATTATTGATTTGGTTAGGAAAATCACTTCGACCTGTTCCCATTACTTTTACTTTAGCTTGTTTAGCAATAGTTGGTAAAATTTCAGGGATCGGATTAGCCATTGCGAAAACAATCGCATCAGAATTCATTGATTTAGCCATTGCTAGTGAGACAATATTACCAGTCGAAACTCCAATAAACACATCAGCGTGCTTTAACGCATTTGCTAAATTACCTGTCTCATTATTAGCATTAGTCATTTTAGCAATCATTAAATGGTGCGGTGGTAACTTGCGATTATGTTTATTTAAAATTCCTTGACGATCAACCATCACCACATTACCAAACTGCATTAGAAGTAATAATTTGGCAATCGCAATTCCTGCCGCACCAGCACCATTAATAACAATTTTTAATTTACCTTTTGTCTTGTGCACAACTTTAATAGCATTTAGCAATGCTGCAGCCACGACAATAGCAGTACCGTGTTGATCATCATGCATTATGGGAATTGATAATTCTTGTTTTAAACGATTTTCAATCGCAAAACACCTTGGAGCACTAATATCCTCTAAATTAATTCCCCCAAATGAAGGTGCAAGCGCTTTAATAACACTAACAATTTCATCAACATTTTGAGTATTCAAACAAATCGGGATAGCATCAATGTTTGCAAAAGTTTTGAATAACATACATTTCCCTTCCATAACTGGCATGGCTGCTTCAGGACCAATATTCCCTAACCCCAATACCGCGCTGCCATCAGTCACAACCGCAATAAAATTACCGCGTCCCGTTAAATTAAAACTTTCATCATGTTTTTGGGCAATTCGTTTGCATACTTCTGCTACTCCAGGAGTGTACACTAATGCTAAGTTATTTCAATTAGTTACTTTAACTTTAGATTCAACCGTAATTTTCCCTTTTAATTTGCGGTGCAAGCTAACAGCTTTGGTACTAATTGACATATTGATATTATCCTACATTAAAATCATTTATTACTAACTGGTTAAATGATAATTACGCATAAAGATTTTTTGGATTTCCCCTACAAAAATTGGGACAACCGCAAACCCTAAAGCTAATAATCACATTCACCAACTAATTCAACACAAGTTTAATGCCGCATTAATGACTGGAACTAAAACAAAAATTAAAATAAGTAGCAACGAAATCATAACGGTAAAAAATAACAATATATTTCGCGGTTGGTGTGGACTAAATGCAGATAAAGTACGTGAACGTAAATTAAATACAAAAAATAACTGGGAAATTGCTAAAACAACAAAAGACAATGTAATCGCTTGGGCAGTATCATCTAAAGCAAATATCCCCACACTAAAAGCACTTAGCGTAAGCAAAGCAATTAAAAATCCATAACCAAAAACATTTCATAATGCATACTTATCAAGTAAGAAATGTTTTTTGTTAGGCTTTAAAAGCATAATAAAATCAGTTGCTGGTTCAAGGCCAATGGCAATACACGGGATGGTGTCTGTTACCAAATTAACAATTAATATTTGAACTGCAGTTAGTGGTGCAGTTCAATTTAATAATATTGCTAAAGTTAATACAATGATTTCGGCAATATTACCTGCAACTAAAAACATCACTAACTTTAAGATATTTTGGTAAATTCTTCGCCCTTCCCGAATCGCTTTAGCAATGGTGGTAAAGTTATCATCTAACAGTAATAAATCTGCTGCTGCTTTAGCTACGTCTGTTCCCGACTTACCCATACTTACACCTACATTAGCAATTTTTAAAGCTGGTGCATCATTAACACCATCCCCAGTCATTGCGACAATTTCACCACTTGCTTGATAAGTCTTGACAATTCGCAATTTGTCTTTGGGAGACACACGTGCAAAGACTGTTGCTTGCGCGCAAGCTGTTTGTAGTTGTGTATCAGTCATCGTGGATAAATCTTGTCCATTAACCACAATGTTATTATCTTGAAAAATATGTAATTGCTTTGCAACAGCAACTGCAGTAATTTGGTGATCACCAGTAATCATAACCGTTTTAATTTGGGCTTTTTGACATTCTAAAATAACCGGCTTAACTTCTTCGCGCACCGCATCCATCATACCAACTAGTCCCAAAAAACTTAAATCATATTCAATGTTAATGTTGTGCTGATTAGGTATTTCACTGATCTTTTTGGAAGCAAAACTTAATACTCGTAGGCCTTGTTGCATCATGGTATTTGCCATTGTCATGATTTTTGTTTTTGTTTCATCAGTCATTACTAATATTTGATCTTGATAACATACACTATTACAACGTTTTAATAATTCTTCCACTGCACCTTTGGTATAAACCGTATTAATGTTATTAATTTTATGTATGGTACTCATTAATTTACGATCAGAATCAAATGGTTGTTCGTATATCTTGGGGTAAGTTTGTCGCAAGCGTAGAAAATCGTGATCTAATGCTAATAATGCACCTTCTGTTCCATCGCCCAAAACTTGTTGGACATGATCAGGATCTAATGTGGCATTATTGCATAAAACACTTGCATAAATTAATGGTGTGTAATGACTATCAAGATGATTTGGATCATTAACATTATTTTGTTGAATGTCACCATAATGAGCAATCGCAGTAACAATAATTTGGTTCTTGGTTAATGTTCCTGTTTTGTCTGTACAAATAACCGAAACATTCCCTAAAGATTCAACAGCTGGTAATGATCGCACCAACATATTGGCTTTGCTCATTTTTACTACACCTAAAGCCATGATGATCGTTGCAACTGCTGGTAATCCTTCAGGAATGACTGACACCCCTAAAGCAATCGCTACATATAATACTTGGTTTCATTGATTAATGTCATAAGCCAATCCAACGCCAATGATGATGACACAAACAATAGCTCCAACTAGACTTAATAATTTAGCTAAACGATTTAATTTTTGCTTTAGTGGTGTGGCTTCTTCGGGTGTGTGCTCAATTTCTTGAGCGATTTTACCAATTTGCGTATTTTGCCCAGTTGCCACTACCACCCCATAACCATTTCCCCGAAGCACAATACAAGAGCTATATGCCATATTCAATCGTTCAGGAAGAATAGCATTGGGTGCTATTGGCTGATCGTCAAATTTATCTACAGGCATGGATTCACCAGTCAAAGTCGCTTCTTGAATTGCTAAATTATTCGTTTCAATTAAGCGGATATCTGCTGGTACAATACATCCATCTTCTAAATAAACAATATCCCCTACAACTACTTCGCTACTTTTAATTATCGAAATTTCACCTTGCCTTAATACTTTAGCGGTGGGCGCACCAATTTTGCTTAATGCTTTTAATGCATCATTCGCTTTGATTTCTTGAATAACGCTAATCACAACATTAATTAACACAATTACTAAAATCACCACGCCCTCAATTGAAACACGGTGTAAATAAATCCCATCTAATACAAATGCTAATGATGCCGCTATTATCAGCACAATAATCATTAAATCAGTGATTTGATCGCGAATCATTTGTCACACTGATTTTTGATTATGATGTTTGATTAAATTAGCACCATTAGCTTTTAAACGTTTGGTAGCTTCAACATCGCTTAAACCTTTAATCGAAGTATTTACAGTTTGATAGATATTATCAAGTGATAAACTGTGTCAAACAGATTCAAGGTTTAAGTGCGTGTCTTCATCCATAGAAATGTTAATTAAAAATTGGAAAGATATTATACCAATAATAAACCATGACTATATTTTTAATCAGCAATATTCTATAACAAAAACAAGTGACTTGGGAGTCACTTGTTTTTTAATGTATTTATCTTAATTTAATTGCCTAAGCAACGTAGTATGTGAATGATAACACCACATTAACATTAGTATATGTCAACGAACCAGTTAATGGTGCAAATGTAACTGTACCATTGCCCGCCGGTGTTACTGTCGCAAAAGTCATATTAATGTCTGATCAAACTAATGTGAATCCTCATGACGGTTCACCTCGAGCTCATGAACTAATGATATCTAATCGATTTGGCATTTCATTGAATGAATTTCCGGTGTTTGTACCAAAGAAATTACCAGTTGCAGCATTGAAATGATTGCTATCTCTTAGTGAAGACATAGTTGGTAAAGTGAAACTACGCGTGAAAGATGTCGATGCGTAAAATGATGAACCATTAATATAAGCAGTTACATTTGAACCGCTCACTGTTACGTTTAGGGTACCACCACCTTGAGCTTGAATCGCATCAACAGTTGTATTATTCGCATCACATAACAACATCGCAGCTTCTTCAGCCGATTCAGGAGTAACTCAAATCGCACCAATATTATTAGATAAAATAGACGATAAATCTGCACGCTTAATACGGTAAGTTAAAGTCGCTGTTTGACCTCCTATGTATATTTGAGAGTCTGCTTTTGTTGTAATTACGACTTGATATGCTCCAAGATCGTTTACACCGTATATATCAGTTGCTGCATTCCATGAAGCAGAAGACATATTAACATTGATTTCGTTGATGTCAAGAGTAGTGTTATTAACTCATTGATTTTTCACATCATTCAAGAAAGCTGCTGCAGTCGGTTGAGAAGTTCAATTATTTTGACGATCAATTGGCATAGACAATTGATTCAAATCAGCAGTTAAGTTTCTTTGCTGAACTATTTGGTAAGCGATAGTTAAAGTAGAACTACTATAATTCACAGAATTTGTTTTAGTTTTTAATAATGCAGTATTATCACCAGGACTAGTTCCTATATTTGAAACCGTTAATTGGTTTTCAAAATAGTACGCTTGACGTCCCGCTTGATTAATCCAACCAGCTAAACTACTAAGAATTGTTTTTTCATTAACAGTGTCATTAATTGCATACGGAGTAGTCAAGGTTAGAGTAGTTGTAGATTCGTTATCAAAAAAAGCTTTTGATAATGTAATCTTAGTTATAGCATTGGGTTTAAAAACACCCACACCATATAGTACACCAACTGTACCTCCTCCAAGTCCACCTAATCCTAAAAAACCGAATAGAAGAAGCAATAATAATTTCTTCTTACCGTGTTTTTTTTCTCCTGTATAGTTCTGGTTTTGAGCCATAAATATAAAACTGTTGTCCCCTTATTTTTTAAATTCTGTATTAATCTTAACATTATTTATCAAAAAAAAAAAAAAAAAGATGCTGTCAATCGCTAAGTTTATAGGCAATAATAACCAAAAAGTTCAAAAATCCTGACTAACCATATTAACTTTCATTAGTTTGTAATATAATAACCTACAATTATCCGATAATCATTATGGTTAATAAAGTAACAATTGAAGGGATTGTGGTACGCAGTACTTGAGGTAAGACAAAAGATAGTGGTTTTTTTGTAACTATCAAGCAAGAACGGAAAGTTGGCAATTTTGTTTGGTCTAACCATTTTCCTTTATATGCTAATCAACCCTTAGCTAAAAAATTAGCAGATATTGTTGAAAAAAATCCCCATGCGCATATTCTTGCTGAAGGACAGTTGCGAACTTATCATTCCAAAAAAACGGATGAATGGAAAATTACAATTCAAGTAGAGAAAATTATTGAAGACAATGAAGTACCACCAACACCTGAAGTTACCATCGCACCCGAAACTGTTAATTAATTTATTGTATGGAATTTGTTAATAAAGTAGAAATATCAGGGATCGTTTCTGAAATTCGCACTTCCGAGCGTGGTACACATTTTGTGATGTTGCAACAGGTCGTCACTTTTAATGATACTGAACACACGCGTTTGTTTGAAACACTAGTCGGTGCTAATCATCAAGATATCATTGAAAAGTTGGCTGTAGACCGTAAAGTAAAAATGTATGGCCGGCTAACTATTTTTCGGATTAAGAAATTTAATATTCATAAGATGATTATTGAAGTTGATCGCATGGAACTTTTAGAGTAATGATCACAATTAACAATGAACATTGATAAAACATTAAATCAACTATGCGCAGTTTTATTAGCTAAATCACTCACCGATTTGTATCCGCAATCTTTACTAGGCGAATCACAGATTTTGGACGAAGGATTTAGTTATGCTTTTTTGACTGATTGTAATGTTTCAAGCAATGATTTACCAAAGATTGTTAAACAAATGCAAAAAAACATTGATCGCGCATTTGCGATTAAATATCAAATAATATCCAAAAAGCAAGCCTTATCACTATTTGCGCATAACCGCTTTAAAATTACATTAATCCAGCAACACGCGAATGATGAAATAAGTATCATCCGTCTCGGGGATGAATTTGTTGATTTATGTCCGCATCTTGATATTCAAAAACTCAGTGATATCAAATCTTATGATTTATTAAATGTTTCGGGTGTTTATTGACAAGGATCAGCCAAAAACGAACAGCTTACTGCCATCAATGGCATTGGTTTTACTAACAAGAACGATTTAATCCAATACAAAAATTTATTAATTGAGCGCAAAGAGCGTGATCACCGAATAATTGGTGCACAACTAGATTTGTTCTATTTTAATACTTTGGCTGGTCAAGGTTTGCCAATTTGATTACCCAATGGTACTGTCATCAAACATGAAATTGAAAATTTTATTCACGATTTATTAGCGTTTAATGGCTATCAGTTTGTCCAAACACCAGTTCTAGGTTCAAAACAATTGTATGTAACTTCTGGTCATTGAAGTCACTACCGTGAAAACATGTTCCCTCCGATTGATGTAGATGGTGAAATCTTAGAACTGCGTCCTATGACTTGTCCCCATCATTTACTTGTCTACCAACGACAAACTCATTCATATCGTGAACTGCCCATTCGTTTTGCTGAACACGCCATTTTACACCGATATGAAGCCTCGGGAGCATTAACTGGTCTAGAACGCGTCCGTTCAATGCAGTTAGTAGATACTCACATCATTTGTACTCATGAAATGATTAAACAAGAAGTGAAGCATTCGTACGAAATGATTAAGCAGGCGCATGCTACTTTGGGAACTACGATTCATGCTGTTGATCTTTCCCTTCATGACCCTAAAGATAAAGCCAAATTTTTTGATAACGAACCAATGTGACAAAATGCCGAAAATCAATTACGTGATGCTTTAAAAACTTTAAAAATTAAATATCGCGAAGTGGTTGGAGAAGCCGCGTTTTATGGTCCTAAAATTGATTTGCAAATTAAAACGGTTTTAGGTCATGTTATTACTGTATCAACCATTCAATTAGACTTTTTACTACCAGAGCGTTTTCAATTAACTTATAAAGATCATAACGGAACAATAGCGCGACCGATCCTCATTCACGCTGGTATTATTGGTACTTTTGAACGTTATATGTCAATCCTAATCGAACAAAACAAGGGAGTATTTCCATTGTGATTAACACCTGTTCAAGCTATCATTATCCCTGTTGAACACTCAAAACACATGAGTTATTGTCAAGCTATATTTGCCAAACTCAACCAACACAAAATTCGGGTACAAATTGATGCTACTGATGAACGTTTATCCAAAAGAATTCGTGATGCACAAATTCACAAAATTCCCTATCAATTAGTTATTGGTGATAATGAAATTAAGCACAAAAATATCACATACCGTCAATATGGTCAACAAACTAGTCACACTTTAACTTTAACCAATTTTGTAAAATTAATTAACAAGCAAATTAAATCTAAAGCATAGCATGAACGATAATCAAGGTAGAAGTAATTTCGACAAAATCATCGTAGTGGATGTTAATCCTGGTAATGATGAACTTACTAAAGAATTAATTATTGGAAAATTTTCCAAAGTTATTAAAAACGTTAGTTCTTATCAGCATGTCGTATTAATGAGCCACTCTAATTTACATTTGTTGTTAAAGTTAGTCAGTGATGTGGGTTTAAAAAATGGCTTTTTAATTAGTGATTACGGTGCACGAATTTATGATTTGAAAAATAACCGAATTATTTATGAAAATGCCATTGGACAAACCGAAGTTAATGCAATCGTTCATTATGGCATTATGCAAAACGCTTTAGTGTTAGCTTCAGGTGAAACACGTGAGTATGCATATAGCCTTGACCAATTAAATGCTATCGCTTTACAAAAACGTCACTATTTACCGTTGTTATATACTAATGATTATGCTAAATTTTCAAAGTTTATTCACTCTTTACCAACGTTTAGCATCATGTTATTTCAAAAACGTCGAACAACAATGTTAGCAAATTTTGAAGAATTAAATCACGTGATTAAAGATTGAAATGTTACTATTAACATTGGTCAATCATCATATTTCATTGCGACTGATGTTAATAGCACCAAATACCAAGCATTATTACGAGTTATTGAACATGTTAAAATAACTAATTTTGATTGTGTTTATTACTATGCTATTAATTCAATTGATGAACAATGTTTAAAGTCATTTAAAAATCATCTAATTCACCAAGAAATCGCTTTTAATTCCAATTACATCAATGAATTTGACATTCAAGCTAATGTTGATGAAATTAGTGATCGTATGTATCGTCTAACGTTTGTTAATGCGCCAACTTATAGTAATTCTAAAAAATTCCATACAGAAGAAGTAATCAATAAAGAGTTATATACCGAAATCATGCAGACAGCTAATATCACTAAAAAAAATCACACATAAATTATTCTTATCGTATTTAAAATTGCACTATTTTAAATATTGTATAGATTTTGGTCAATCTGTCAATTATTTAAAACTTGTTGTTCAGTTAGTGACTGGTTATAAACTCGCAAACAATAATACTTCCCTCGCAATCCAGCATTACCAACACTAGATCCATTGGGGTTATTACCGATGGCTAATCGTGTATTTTGCGTCGGTCCCGATATTATATTTACCGATTCTATATCCATTACTTTATTACCATTCATGTAAATAAATAAACGATTATTTGTTACATCATTAGTTACTGATATCGAATAAATTGTGTTAAGTGATGTTTCAATATTAGTGTACAGCATTGTATATCCACCATAGTAATATTGAAAATAAAAATCATATGGTGGAACAACTCGTAGATTAACGCCCATCCCACCAGATTCATAATCCGCCATAATAACAGTTTCACCAGTGGTGTGTACGGTTTGTGCAAATACAACTTCGAAAGTTGCACTAGAATTAGTTTGTATTTGGTTGAATAGATATGGTGTAACAAAACCAAAATTCCCAGTAGATCCATCATCAATTGGTAATTTGGCGTAGTTATCATCAAATGTTGTGTTTAATTTATTAATTGTATCTGTACCATCAACCGAATTGAATCATTGGGTGTCACCATTGGTGTGCGAACCAAAACCAGTATTGTAATTGGCGTTATAAATTGCTACACAGCCTGAAGTTGCATATTTAGGATAAGGATAAAATTGAAATTTAATCGTTGTTGAACCAGAATAAACCAAAGAGTTGGGTTTGGACTGAATAGTAAGCATTGCAAAAGGATTGTTATAAGTTGATGAAGAATAATCAGG
>JAITRQ010000014.1 GCA_031288285.1 Mycoplasmataceae bacterium | reverse complement strand
GAGGGAAAGATGTAAATTTTATAAAAATATTTATCCCAAAAATAAAATGATTTGTGGTGATATAACGAATAAGAAAATTTTTGATAAGCTTATATATATATATATATATATATATATATAACAAATGTAAATTTTTATTAGCCACTCCACCCTGTCAAGGCATGAGCATTGCGGGGAAAATGAATCAAAATGATCCGAGAAATAAGTTAATTACTTATGTAATTAGTTTTATTAAAAGAGTTAAACCAGAAACAATTTTGATAGAAAATGTACCTGGAATTTTAAAATTTAATATTCTCATTAATAATGAGAAAATCAAGATTTTAGACTATATTCAAAACGAATTGGAACCCTTAGGATACATAATTAATTATTCGATAAAAAATGCAGCAGATTATGGTACTGCACAAAGCAGAAAACGGGCTATTTTTTTAATATCAAGAATAGGAAAATGGAATTTTCCTAGAGAACAAAAACGAATTTCAGTAAGACAAATGATTGGCAAATTACCTTCACTAGAAGCGGGTGAAAAATCTACAATTCATGCATATCACTATGCTATTGAACATAATAAAAAACAAATTCTATGAATGAAACATACTCCATCTGGAAAATCAGCTTTTGAAAATAGAAAATATTTTCCCAAGAAAGATGATGGTAAAAGAATTAGAGGATTTTCCACAACATACAAGCGCATTGAGTGAGATAAACCGTCACCAACCATTACGATGTGTTCTGGCGGTATATCTTCTCAAAACAATGTTCATCCTGGAAGAAAATTAAACGATGGCACATATTCGGATGCCAGAGCTTTGTCAATTTATGAATTGATGCTTTTATCAGGAATACCAGGTAATTGAAAAATACCAAAATGAGCATCTGACAATCTAATCAGAAAAGTTATTGGCGAATGTTTTCCACCAAAATTTTGTGAACATTTAATAAAAACTATGCCGAGGAATTCAAATGGCTAGAAGAATTTTAGGAAAACAAATTAAATGACAGGCGCCAGGTAATTCAAAAATATTTAATTCTAATTTTAGTGATAAGGAATCAGAGAACACAATAATTAGAGATCGATCTTTTTGAACTTTAAGATACATTAAAGAGTATAAACCCAATACTAAAGATGTGAAAAAAGGTTTAATTCCATATTTGAAAAGAAATATTAATAATTTTAAAGAAAATAATTCATATTTAATCCATTTTATAAAGCCATTAATTTTTTTTGGTCTTGTCGATGAACTAAAAACTGACAAATTCACAAATAAATATATTCTTACAACAAACGGAAGAATTTTTCTTAATTATTACGACAATAATAAAATTTCTGATTCGATTTATTTTTTTGTATTAGCACTTTTAAACGTTAATTTTGCTAATAACAAAGCTGTATCAAGAACGAATACACCTCACTTGTTCCCATTTAGAATAATATTTTATTTGATTAATAAATATGGTAACCTATCTGCTGATGATTTTAAAGAATGAATCCCTTTTATCAAAAATAAAAGTGATTTAATGAAAGAGAATTTTATTAGAAAACAAGAATACCCTAAATTTCATACTTGAGTTATAAACGGATTAAGAGATATAGGTATATTTTTGAAAAAAAATAATTTTTACACACTACCTGATGACATTCTAAAAATGGCGAAAGATAGCGAATTAATTCTTGATGAAGACTTATTATTTGATAATACTGCTTCTATTTATACCAGTCAGCATTTTGCAAGGCGTGTAGAATTCACGGAAGAAATTAAAAATAAAGCAAAAGAAAATTTTGATTTTCTTTGCTCCATAGATAAAAATGATAAGCTATTTCACATAAATAAATATGGTAAAAATCAAAACTTTTTACATGTTCATCATATTATCCCGGCTTCAATGCAAAAAACATTTAAAAATTTAGATTTAGGTTCTATTGATAATGCCTTACCCATTTGTCCGTATTGTCATGAATTATTACATCATGCGGTACCTGAAGAAAAAATAAAAGTTATAGATTCGATATTTAAATTAAAGGAGAAATATATGAATGAACTAAGTATTGATCGTTATGAATTACTGGATATTTACCAAAATCTTTAATTCTTTAAATGGTTTCTTATTAGATTACTAAATATGTTTTGGGAAAGATATCTAACTTTTATGCTTACAGATACAAAGTTTAACTAGTTAGTCGTGATGCCATTATGTTATTTAATTATTTGATCAGTATAAATTGTCACGTCGGTATGACTGTGTAATGCAGTAATCGGTCAATGAGGATCGTAGATTTTAGTGTGCATTAGTTTAGTTAATGCTAATTTTTTTGCGTGACCAGTGGCAATTAAAATAATACGACGCGCATTGAGAATAGTTTGTAAACCACAAGTAATTGCTTGTTTAGGAACAGCACCAACATTGTTATTAAAGAAACGCGCATTAGCTTGTCTAGTTGACGGAGTTAAATTAACAATTCGCGTGATTGAATCAAGTGGACTACGCGGTTCGTTAAAAGCAATATGACCGTTAACGCCAACTCCTAGCAAAGCTATATCTACACCATTTGCATTGGCAATTAATTGCTCGTATTGACCATTAACTGTATTTGGAGTAGGAAAATGAGTATGATTTAATTTAATATTAACAACATTAAACAAATTCTGATCCATAAAACAGCGATATGATTGATCACTAAAACGGGGATTTAAATCAACATATTCATCCAAGTTAAATGTTGTAACGTGTGATCAATCGGTATGATTGCTTTGATAGTCTTTGACTAGTTCTTGATAAGTTAATAATGGTGAACTACCGGTTGCAAGAATAAATACCGTATTAGGCTTTGCTTTGACTTGATCAATAAAAATTTTACTAACTGCGAAAGCAATTTTTTGTGAATTAGTATAGTATTTAAATTTAACCATGATTATCTCCTTTTCGTTAAAATTATGACATTACAAGCAATTAGCGATGTTGGCTGTTCAAATCGGGTTGCTTTTACATTGACTAGTGAACATTTAGTTAATTTACTAATTGAGATTGCAATATTTCTTTTATGCTCCATCAAATAAATATTTTGACATTGGATAGTCAAATCAATGTTTACAATTTGATACTTTGCTTGCCTAAGTAATTTTAAAACATGTTTTAAAATGATTGTTGAATTTAACCCGCGATTTTGGGGATCAATGTCAGGGAAATATTCACCAATATCACCTTTTTGAATTGTTCCTAAAATTGCGTTACTAATTGCGTGTAAAACGACATCACCATCAGAATGAGCTACGATTTGGTATTTGGATAAGATATTAATTCCACCCAAGCGAATTTGACTAGATTGGCGATGTTTCGATAGTAAATGGCAGTCATAGCCCTGTCCAATGCGATGTTGCATACGAAGTGTTTTAATTTTACAATATAAAGATGCATATAATTAATGATTAATTATGACAATAATTGATGGTAAAAAAATTGCTAACGATATTATCAATGAATTGAAGCAAGAAGTGGACCAATTAAATCATTCACATATTGTCCCCACTTTAGTGATTGTTCAAATTGGCGATGAGTATGCTAGCAATGTTTACATTAAAAACAAATTGAAATTAGCACAATCACTGAATATTCGTGCTGAATTAAAACATTTTCCTAGCACGATTAATGATCAAGATCTCATCAATACTATTCAACAATTAAATAATGATCATAATGTAAATGGTATTTTAGTACAGATGCCACTTCCCAAACATATTAATGAGGCTAATGTTATCGAACATATTGCTCCGCATAAAGATGTGGATTGCTTTCATTTAATAAATATTGGTAAATTATGGACAGCGCGTAAATCTGAAGTCAAGCTCAAACCGTGTACGCCTGCAGGTATAGTGCAGTTATTAAAGCGTTCACATATTGATATTGAAGGTAAAGAAACAGTGATTGTTGGTCGTAGCAATATTGTTGGTAAGCCATTAGCTTCATTGCTGTTATTAGACAATGCAACTGTGACTTTGTGCCACTCTTTGACCAAAGAATTACGTAGTGTATGCAAAAAAGCGGATATTCTCATTAGTGCAATTGGTAAAGCTAAAATTATTGATGAAACTTACATTAAGCCTGGTGCAGTAATTATTGATGTTGGAGTAAATCGTGACGTGCACAATCATATTTGTGGTGATGTTGATTTTGCTAAAATAAAAGATATACCAGGATATGTTACTCCCGTACCGGGTGGTGTAGGACCTATGACCGTGGTGATGTTAATGCAAAATTTAATTACATTGACTAAAATTCAACACCACATTCAATAAATGATATACGCCATATTACTTGCTGCTGGAACAGGAACCCGTTTGCGACAAAAACAAATTAAACCATTAGTTTTAATTAAACAAAAACCGGTATTTTTATATACAGTTGATACTTTTTTAAAACAATCAAAAATTAATCGTATTTTTTTAGTTGTAAATCCCAAATATACAAATCAATATAAAAAATGATTAACATCATCGATCTATAAACGTGTAATTGTTTGTGACGGCAGTGTACAAACACGAACTCAGTCATTAATCAAAGCAATGGCATTTTTAAATGCTAACTATTCAATATTGCCAACGGATATTATCATTACTCATGATGCGGCACGAATTAATGTAAATTCACGAATCATTAATGATAATATTTGTGTGGCTAAAAAACACGGTTATGCTTCAACGGTGCTACCATTGGCTGATTCACTGTGTCAATTAAATAAAACAATTAGTTATGTTTCACGCGACAATAAATTTTTAGTACAAACGCCACAAACGTTTCAATATAAATATTGGTCGTCACACATTGATAATCCTAGAGTCACTGATTTATTTACATATTTGAAATTAACATTATTGACAAAACACTTAGTAATGGGTTCAAATATGAATTTCAAAATCACTAATCAAAACGATTTGATCTTTGAATAAAATAATAAAATATAGTTATGTCACACGCTATCGGAGTAATTACATTACAGATTTTTATGTGGTTAGCAGTTTTGTTAACTGTACTTTTGCTAATTCCAGCTGTATGACAAGTTTCTAAGACACGCAACACCACTTCATTATCGAAATGAATGTATATTTTTTATCCGATATGTAGCATTTCATGAATTGCTTATGCAATCTTAATGATTTTTGAAAATGTCCCGATTTACGAAATTATTGGTATTGCTGTTTCTGAAGGCATTAGTATGGTATTGGCATTATATATTTTAATTGTAAAACTACTCAATTTACGTACGGCAAAATCGCTACATTTGACCGAAGGTGAATGGTATCGTCAATATACACATAAAAAAGAAATCAAGAAACATCTAAAATCACTAGGTGTTCATTCGCTTAAAGATATTGCTAAATATAACGAACAACAAGATCATTTACATAAAGTGTTGGATTTATTATTTGAAGCTTATCCTGATGTGGTAGATAATCGCATTCTAAAGTTTAAAATTTTTCGCAAAACACTAAAACGCCATATTACTAATAATGCTAAAAGATTAGAGCATTTCAAAAACATTGCGTCAAATGCCGATTTAGCAAGTATTATTCGTTTAGTCTATTTGGATATTTGAGAAAAGAAATTATAAATTGTTATGCTGGTTTATTTTGTTCAGCATCTTGTAATTTTAATTGATCTTCATTGTCGATAGCATCAGTATCAATTGGCACTTGCGCATCACGAATTTCGTCAGGTCTAAACATGGTAACTGATTGAATTTTTTCACCATCAATGACATTCATTAGTTTGACACCTTGAGTTGAACGTCCGATACGACTAACTTGTGCCAAAGAGAAACGAATAACTTTTCCTTTAGAAGTAATCATTAATGCATCTTCATCACCCTTAACAGCGCCAACATAAATAAGCTTGCCAGTTTTAGAAGTAATTTTTAAAGTACGCACACCCTTAGCGTATCGTTTAGTTAGGCGATATTCTTCAACTGGAGTTAACTTGCCAATACCCTTGGCACCTACAGATAAAATTAAATTACCACTAGCTGATGTAGATAAACCAACAACAGTGTCTTTTTCACCTAAGCTAATACCATGTACACCAACGGCGGGTCGGCCCATTGAGCGAATTTGATTTTCATTAAAACGTACCATATTACCATTTGATGCGCCAATGTATATTTCTTCGTTATCAAATACTTTAACAACTTTAAATAACTTGTCACCATCTTTTAAACTAATAGCAATTTTACCGTTGCGGTTAATGCGTTCAAAATCAGTTAAATGAGTTTTTTTTGCAATACCACGAATAGTAGTAAAAAATAAGCAAGCATTGGTATATTCATCAGTAGTTAAGATTGATAAAATACGTTCACCTTTTTCAATACCAATGATATTAATGGCTGGTACACCCTTAGATTGACGTGAGCCTAATGGTACTTGATGGCCACGAATACGATAAACCTTACCATGATCGGTAAAAAACAATAAATCGGTGTGTGTTGAAGCGGTAATGATTTTTTCCACATCATCATCTTCGTGTGTTTGCAAGCCGATTACGCCCACACCACCACGCTTTTGTACACGGTATGTATCAATTGGCATACGTTTCAAATAACCACGAGATGACATTGTGATAATAACGTCTTGTACTGGGATTAAATCTTCATCATCGATTTCAGCAGTTGCGGCTGAATCAATTGTAGTGCGACGGGGGTCACCAAAACGTTTTACTAATTTATCTAATTCTTCTTCAATAATGTGTAGTTTACGCGGGTGATTTGCTAGAATATCTTTATAGTCAGTAATCATTTGCTTAAGTTCTTGTAATTCGGTTTCAATCTTATGACGTTCCATGTTGCTTAATGTCCGCAAACGCATATCCAAGATGGCTTTAGCTTGAATATCGGTTAACTGGTATTTATCGCGCAATTGCTTGGCAGATTGATCAGTATCGTCAGCTTGGCGAATGATATTAATTACTTCATCAATATGGTCTGTAGCAATGCTAAGTCCTTCAAGAACGTGTTCGCGTTCTTGGGCTTTTTTAAGTTCAAAGTTAGTTCGACGAGTTAAAACATTTATTTGGTGTTGCAAATAAATATTAATAACTTCTTTAATATTTAAAATTTTTGGTTCACCATTGACTAACGCTAACATGTTGACACTAAAATTAGTTTGCAATTGGGTTGCTTTAAACAATTGGTTCATTAGAACTTCAGGAATAATATCGCGCTTGGTTTCGATGATGAATCTTAATCCTTCACGTGTTGGGCCACCTTTAAGGTCAGCAACACCATCAACTGTACCATTTTTAACTAATTCGATGATTTTATCGTTTAGTGAAGTGGTATTGACCATGTAGGGGATTTCAGTAATGGTGATTGTGGATTTACCATTATCATGAGTTTTGTAGGAATATTTTGCACGAACCGTTACTGAGCCTTTACCAGTCTGGAAATAAGCGTCAATACCATTCGAACCGATTATTTCTGCACCAGTTGGAAAATCAGGACCTTGTAAAACTTGACGAATAGTGGTGAAATCGACTTCGGGATTGTTGGCAATTAATTTAATAGCATTAACGATTTCCACAAGATTATGTGGTGGAATATTAGTAGCCATTCCCACCGCAATACCACTTGAACCATTAGCTAATAAATTAGGGAAAAGTGCTGGTAAAACAACGGGTTCTTGTTCGCTACCATCATAATTGTCGGTGAAATCAACAGTATTTTTGTCAATATCATTCATCATAGTGTCAGCAATCTTTGATATGCGTGCTTCGGTATAACGCATTGCTGCAGCACCATCACCAGCAATCGATCCAAAATTACCATGGCCATCAATCAGGGGATAACGCATTGAAAAATCTTGAGCTAAACGTACAGCAGTATCATATGCAGCAGTGTCACCGTGAGGGTGATACTTACCAATCACTTCACCAACTAATCTTGCGGATTTTTTGTGTGGTTTATCGCTAGTCATTCCTAAACGATATGCTGCATATAAAACACGACGATGAACCGGTTTAAATCCATCGCGTGCGTCTGGTAAAGCGCGCGCAACAATTACCGACATTGCATATTCCAAAAATGAAGACTCTAATTCACGAGTGATGGGACGTTCATGAACGGTGGTTTTGTCTAAATCAATTTTAATTTGATCAATGATGGATTTTTGCTCTGGCATAATTTTTAAATGTCTAAATTTTTAACGTATTTTGCATTAGTGGAAATGAAGTCTTTGCGTGGTTGCACATCATCACCCATTAAAAACGAGAATTGTTGATCTGCTTTAATAGCATCTTCAATGGTTACGCGATGTAAAATCCGATTAGTGGGATCCATTGTTGTTTCTCATAATTGTTCCGGATCCATTTCACCCAAACCTTTATAACGTTGGACAGTATATTTACCATTACCAACAGAAGCTTTTAATGTTTCTAATTCACTATCACTATAAGCATACTTAGCTAGTTTACCACTAGTAAATTTATATAACGGTGGTTGTGCAGCAAAAATATGACCTTGTTCAATCAATGGAAACATATAGCGGAAAAAGAAAGTTAATAATAAAATACGAATATGGGCACCATCAACATCAGCGTCGGTCATGATGATAATTTTGTGATAACGAATTTTATGCAAATCAAATTCGGGATTAACACCAGCACCAATTGCTGCGATCATCGCCATAATTTCATCATTTTCAAAAATTTTATTAGTTTTGGCTTTTTCGACATTAAGAATTTTACCTTTTAGTGGAAGAATGGCTTGGAATTGATTATTACGCCCCAACTTAGCACTTCCACCAGCCGAGTCACCTTCGACAATGTATAGCTCAGTAACAGTATTATCTGATAAATCACAATCGGTTAATTTGCCAGGCAATGAACCCGAATCAAATGGAGATTTGCGTCTTGTTGCATCACGCGCTTCTTGTGATTTACGTCGTGCTTCTTGCGCTAACATTACTTTTTTAATGATCGTTGTAGCGTCATCAGGATTTTCAAGCATGTATTTTTCGAAAATATTTGAAGTAATTTCATTGACTAGTGGTCGCACTTCGGTATTACCTAATTTATGCTTGGTTTGTCCTTCGTATTGGGGATTAGGATGTTTAACAGAAATAATTGCTGTTAAACCTTCTAAAACATCATCTTTACTAAATTTTTCATCAGATTCTTTAGTAAATTTTTTATCAACAGCAAAGCGGTTAATAATTTTTGCAATGGCTAACTTAAATCCTTCTTCATGCGTACCACCTTCAGTGGTATTGATGTTGTTACAAAACGAGTGGGTAGAATTATTGTATGTGCGGTTATATTGAAATGCGACTTCTACTCTAATTAAATATCCTTCATCATCAGGATTGTTAGGAATTTTTACACGTTTTTCGTGTTCACCATAAACAACAGTCGGCACAAGATTTTCTTTATCACGATTTAAATCGACAATGTATTCACTTAAACCACCTTCGTAGAATCATTCATCTTTGGTGTTCATTTGTTGGTCAATGAATGTAATATTAATGCCTTTGTTTAAATAAGCTAATTGTTGTAAACGTGCACCAATAATATTGTGATCAAATGGAGATTGTTCCATGATGGAAAAATCAGGATAAAATTCAATTACTGTTCCTTGCAATTTTTCACTAACACCAATTTCTTTTAACGGTGCAACAGTTACACCACCATTTTGAAATTCAACAAAGTATTGTTTGTGATTACGACATACTCAAACTTTCATTCATTTTGATAAGGCGTTAGTAACTGATGCACCTACACCGTGCAATCCACCAGAAATTTTGTAAGAATCATTATCAAATTTACCACCCGCATGTAAAACGGTTAGTACTGTTTCAACGGTTGATTTATGCGTTTTGGGATGTAAATTAACTGGAATACCACGACCATCATCATCCACAATGACTGAACCATCTTTAGTTAAAGTGACAATTACTCTTGTCGCATACCCACCCATAGCTTCATCGATAGAGTTGTCCACGATTTCTCATACCATGTGGTGTAAACCTTGGATACCAGTCGATCCAATATACATTCCTGGACGTTTACGAACTGCTTCTAACCCTTCAAGGACTTTGATACTATCAGCATCATAAGATTCGTAATTATTAAGTTTTTTATCTGCTTCAGTCATAGTGTTTAATTAATGGTTATTGAATCGTAAATGAAATTTGGTTGACGGTAATTGTATCACCACGACGTAATTTACAACCACGACGATTTTCTAATTGACTATTAACTAAAACTGCGTTAGTATTCAAAAAATATTTACTTGACCCACCGCTGTCAATCATACTAGTCAGTTTGAGAAATTGTGCTAAAGTAATGTAATCAGAATGAATAGTAACAATCTTCGCGGTAGACATAAAAATTATACCCGTATATTATATATAATATACGGGTATAACATCAAAAATAAAATTGCTTAATTTTAGTGATTATTATTGGCAATTAATTTGCATGTAATCTAGAACAAATACACGTAAAAATATTTCTATATTTCAACACAAATTTGCTAACCTGCTAAAGTAATCTAGGCTTGATTAAGGTTTAATATGACTGAATACATATTTTGCCATATCTTGTTTATTTCGCACAACACCATTAAAATGTTTATTTAAAAATTGGATATTCGCATCGCTAACATTTTTGACATTATTAAAATCGCCATATCGTTTAGGTAATTTTAATAAAGCAATGAACTCATTTAGCTTTTTAAAATAGGCGCTTAAAGTTTTAACTTGAAAAACATTTTGACCAATTTCTAATGATTTAGCAATAAAAATTTTATTTTTTTTCACGTTGCACATGTAGTAAAGATATGTTGGGCAGATTAATGCTAATCCAGCACCGTGTTCAACATCTCATAGTGCCGAGACCGCGTGCTCTAAACGATGCGTCATTCAATCACCACCATTAGTTTGAATAGTACCTAAATTGTTTAAAGCCATTGAAGAAGTTCATAAAAGTTCAGTTCGCGCAAGATAATCACTATTATTTTTTGCCAAACGATTAGCACAATTAACAACTACTTTCATGCTGGCAAGTAAATATTGTTGAGTTCAAGCAAACATATGGGTTGCACTATCATAATATTGTTCCATGAGATGACTAAAAACATCAAATATTCCACAAGCAGTTTGTCATGGTGATAAAGTCATTGTATACATGGGGTCTTCAAAACAAACTAGGGGAATAGCACTTTTAGTTTCAACCGAATATTTTAAAGATGTTTTAGCATTATTGATAACTGATCCAGCATTGTTTTCGCTACCTGTGGCTGCTAAAGTAATAATCGAAAATAACGGGATAGAAGGTTTGGTAATACGTGAGTTATCTAATACATAACTTCATGCATCTTTATATACGGGGTTTTTCGCAACAATACCAACAACTTTGGCTGCATCAATTACACTACCTCCACCCGCAGCAATAATCAAGTCACAATGTGTTTTACGTGCTAATAATGCGGCACGATAGATGCCTTCATCACGTGGGTTGGGTTCAATACCCCAGTGTTCAATGAGTTTAACGTGCGCGCGTTTACAAGCAGCTTTGATATGATCGTATAGTTTGTTGCGTTTAATTGAACCCCCGCCAGCAACTAACAATGCAGTTTTAACTTGGTGTTTTTTTAACTCTTTAGGTAGGTAATCGATTACTACATTTTGTCCTAAGTAATATTTAGGTATTAGTTTAAATTTTGTTATCATGTTTTAATATTATTTACTTAAAGTAGATTATACCAAAGTCAATATTGTAAAAATAGTACGATTATCAAAATCATTTGTACTAATAGTTCATAACCAATATTTGCTAAAATTTATATTTGTGTTAGAATAACGCATAGGCACATTACTTTGTCAGCATGAAACGCTATGTCAAAAGCCTAATTCGAGTGGGATTATGCCTAATTCCTATAGGGTTTGTCACCGCATTTATTACTGATTGAAGAAATGTGACACCGATTTCGTGCGTAGGTTCTAGCGGTGTAAAACCATTTGCCGAAGCATTGGCTAACAAATTTCAGATTGATCATAAAAACATTGATGTGACTGTTGAAGCGGGTGGAAGCGGGTTTGGCATTAGTCAAGTCGCACACGGGTTTACTGACATTGGCAATGCTTCTAAAAATCCATTTTCAACCGTTAGAGATAATTATCAAAACGAGTGGGAGCAGCAAAGAATCAAAACCGTTACCATTGGTTGAGAAGCTATTTGCATTGTTTGGATTCCTCCTAAAGATTTTAATGTTATTGATCCTGACATTTTAAATCAGGTATTGTACGTTAGTGATCGTGACGACACTGGTACTTATCATAACAACGCCACAGATTTGCTACGTATTTTTTCTGGTTTTAAACAAACTCGAGATGCAACCACACCACCTGATGGCACATTAGCAGAATTTGTGAATCCTAATTTTGTTGATTCACAACAACTCGCGATATTAGCAAAGCAAAAAATTACACCTTACGCTAGAACTGGTGGCGCATTAACATCGGGTACAGCGTCTAGTTTTTATGGTGGTATGCACTATAAAGATATTGATACAAATTTAACCCCTAATCAGTTAGATGCATTGTCGGCTGGTAATTATGGGAAAGATTATCCTGTTCATGAAACCGACGAAGCAAATAGTCGTGCATGAGACATGTTTAACAAAGATCATATTTATGGATCCATGGTATATTTGTCTTCAGCGTTTATTTCCCAACCAAGCAACATGAAAATAATTCAACAAAAACATTATGGTATTATGGCTTACCGCTCAAATCAAGCAACTAATCCTGTGCCGTTTGATATTAATAAAGTGGATCAAACGAATGGATACAATTGGTTTAGACCATTGAACATGATTTTTTCTATTGTCATGAATAAAGAAGCGGTGATGAATTTTTTGAGCGGGATTTTAAATGATGAACAAACAATGTTGGCGATTGGTGCTAAACCACTTTCAAATACAGAAAAATCAACAATGGGAATGTTAGCAACAAGCGATGTGGAGATAGTAAAACAAACTAATCCTGGTTGAAATTGGGATGATGGAACAGTCTTTGGTGCAACCGAAGATTATTCACCTAATTAATAATATGGTAATTAAGCAGTCTACTAATTCGAACTTTCGATTATTTAAATCCAAAAATCGTGCCGATAAATTCTCACATTCACTGTCAATGACTTTGTCATGAATGTTTGCGATTATTTTCTTTGCTTTAATTGGTTTTATTATTTACGCTTCAGTACAAGGGTTTCAAACCTATGGATGAGGTATTTTGGGCAATCAATTTGATTTAGAACATAATAAAGCTTCGGTTTGATTACCATTATGTATTACACTGTTAATTTCGTGTATTGCTCTTTTAATTTCTGCTCCTATCGGTATCAAAACCGCTATCTTTATAAAATATCGTTTATTACCTAAATATCGTAAAGGTGCGCGAGTGACTGTTGAAGTATTAGCAGCTATACCATCAGTTATTTTTGGTTTATTTGCTACCCAATCATTGGGAGTATTAATTAATACTTTATTTCATATCGGCTCATCTTACAACCTAGTGACTGCTGGGTTTATGTTAGCGTTCATGGTTTTACCAACTATTGTTTCTTTATCCTTAAACGCTTTAGAAGGGGCAAATACGAACTTCATTTCTGCAGGAATGGTTTTAGGCAATAGTAAGACTAAAGCCATTTATAAGATTTGTAAACGTGATGCACGCAACGGCATTACTGTTGGGATTATTATTGCTCTTGCAAGAGCAATCGGGGAAACAATGGCTGTATCAATGATTCTGCAAGGACAGGGATACAATACTATTTTTACTGATGGCTTTTTTAGTATTTTAACCTCGGGTTTACGTTCGCTGGGTGTGTTAATTTCAGCAAACATGTTTGCTGAAGGTGGTGGACCCGCTTTGCAATCTTTATTGTTTGCATTTGGATTATTTATGTTTGTTTTTGTTATGATTTTGAATGGTGTGGCAATGTATGCTACCAAGCAAAAAAATCGTAGTAAAGTTAAGTGATGAACACCTGCCGAGAAGAAAATTGCCGAATTTGTTTTATTTGTTCCCACGAGAATCAAAATTTGATATGAGAAATTAACCTACTCCTCCCAGGTAAATATTAATACTAATTTTTCCAAATATATTTCTACCAGAATTAGTAAAAATAAATTTGTCTACTTATATACAGGGTGAAAAATATTTTGGGAGTGATTTGCAATTATTCTCACAGCATCGTTTTTATTATGAATTACTATTAACATTTTGGTTAATGGGATGATAGCATTTTCAAGCGGATATGCAACAACATTTTCATTTGGTAAAGACACTACTGGTGAAGCGTTTATATGCACTTTACTTATTATTGTTATTGTTATTGGTATTGGATTGCCTTTATCATTGATGATTGCTATTTATATTAATGAATTTATCAAACCAGGTAAAATAAAAAATATTTTAGTATTTTTTATTGACTCGTTGGGAGCGACACCATCAATTCTATTTGGAATGTTTGGTTTAATCTTTTTCATTCAAACTTTAGGATTAACGACAGAAGGTGTGGCTGGAAAGTCACTAATTGCTGGGGCACTAACAATTTTGATTGTTATTTTACCTGTATTCGTGCGCACGATTCAACAAGCTTTGCAAAGTGTATCAGTAGAATTGCGCACGAATTCTATTGCTTTAGGCGCAGGCAAATGAGAAACCATTAGTAAAATCGTTTTACCAGCAGCTCGGCAAGGCATTACGACAGCAGTTGTATTATCTATCGGACGTATTCTTGCTGAGACTGCACCGCTTTATTTGACATCAGGATTGTCTTCGTCAAGTGCGGTATCACTTGGTCAACCCGGGCAGACTTTGACGACACGAATTTATGCCCAAATCTATACATCAACTATCGCTCAAGGTACGAACATTATGTACGAATGCGCATTAGACACGATGATTATGGTTTTTCTCATTATTCTCGTTGTCCATGTGATTATTCCGCAGTATTATATTTACAAGCAAAAACGACTATTGAAACAGCAAAATTTAGTGACTGATACTAAAGCTAGTAAAACTCATAATAAGATTAGTTATTGCATAAAATCACTTTGTCATCATAAAAAAAATAAAAAATCTACTAAAATAAAAAACAGCGATGATGGATAAATCACTAAACAAAACTCAAAATACTGTGACTGATATGTCCATTGAAGCACAGCAACACGACTTAGCAGCAGTTGAACAATTTATTAATATTAAATCTTGATCACGCATTTTTCGGTATTTTAAACTATCTAAAAATCAAAAAGATTTATTAAAAATTAAACGTCAATCTGCTCGAAGCAATATTGATAATAATAAGTCTAATTTCGATCGTAAAAATATATTTGAGGTGGAAAATTTGAATTTTTGATATGACAATGGTGCTAAACAAGCATTAAGAAATGTAAATATGAAAATCAAACGTAATAAGGTAACGGCATTAATTGGTCCTAGTGGATGTGGTAAATCCACTTTTATTCGTTGTTTAAACCGGATTAATGATCAAATTGAAAATGTGTCATATACTGGCAATATTTACTTTGACAAAGGAATTAATTTACTTAGCAAAAAAATTAGTACATTAGAATTGACTACCCGTGTTGGTATGATTTTTCAAAAACCTTCACCTTTTCCAATGTCTATTTATGATAATGTGGCATACGGTCCTAGATCACATGGTGTTCACGATAAAAAAACTTTAGATAAAATTGTGGAATCAGCATTAAAAGACGCATCACTATGAGACGAAGTCAAGCATAATCTTCACGACTTGGGAACTTCGCTTTCGGGTGGTCAACAACAGCGCTTATGCATTGCGCGCGCGATTGCTTTAAAACCTGAAACATTATTAATGGATGAACCTACAAGTGGCTTAGATCCGATCGCAACATCTAAAATTGAATTACTAATTAACAATATTAAAAAGTATTTTACAATTGTAATTGTGACTCATTCCATGGGTCAGGCGCAACGTGTTAGTGACGAAACGGCTTTTTTCTACCAGGGTGAAGTAATTGAAATGGATAATACCAAAAATATATTTACTGCTCCTAAACATAAAAAAACGCGAGAATATATTGCGGGGAAGATCGGTTAAATAAATATGAACTATCAATTAATGAAAGAATCTGAACAAGAATTGCAAAAATCTTTTTTGCAATATTGTGATCATGTTTTGACAACGTGACAATATGTAGCAAAATGTATTGGCAATGGTGTTTTCAGTCAAGAAGATATTACTAAATTGAATTCTTTTGAAGATGAATCAAATCATTTCGAAGTACAAATCATGGATGAATGCATTTGAACTATATCGAAAAATCAACCATACGCCAATCATTTACGTTATATTATTGCTATCTTAAATTCCATAAAAGATCTAGAACGCATGGCAGATATGGCAAACAATACCACCAGTTTTTTTGCTCATCACGAGGTGTCAAATGAATTTCGCAAAATTATTATTACCGCTGTTAAATCGGCTATTGTGGTAATGAACAAAGTATTTAAATCGTTGCACATTAATCCCGCTTTAGAGAGTTACCAAATTTGGCAAAATGCTAATAACGTTTTCCGTAAAGAATACAAATTAATCTTAATGCAAATTTCTAATGTTATTAAAAAACATACTGCTAAGCAAATTGTGGATTTATTTCAAGGGGTGATTTTGATAATAAAGCATGTGGAAAGATTGGTTGATCACATTAATAATATTACTGAAAACTTTATGTTTATTAAACAATCCAATTTTTTTCTTGATAAACAAAAACCTTAGAATCGTGTTTTTATATTATAATTTCTCTAATTAAGAATCAGGTTTCTCAAGTACAAGTAAATACATGGCAAAAATTGAGTTTTTCGCATTAGGGGGATTAGATGAGCACGGCAAAGCTTGCTATACTTTAACCATCAACAGTGACGTATACATTATTAACTGTGGTATTTCTACTCCACCCGCAGTTTCATTAGGTGTTAAAAAAATCATCCCTGATTTTAATTGGATTAATCAAAACAAACGAGCCATTAAAGGTATTTTTGTACTTGTACCAAAGTATGAAAATTTTGGTGGACTCGAATTCATTTACAATGCTATTCCTACCATTCCAATTTATACCTCTGATGTTGGTGCGGTGATTATTAAAACGTACTTTGAAAAACGCGTTAACAATCAATACAATAATCGTTTAAATATTCGAATTATTAATCATCTAAAAACCGAACGTATTGGGGGTACGAGTTTTACACCTTTTTTAATTTCTAATACTATGCCTTACGCACTTGGTATTGTTTTTAATACTAACGATGGTGGTATTGTTTATATTGATGATTTTGTAGTCTCTTCAAATAAAAACCCATTATTTCAAGACGAATTGTACGAAATTAACAAAATCACCAAGGGTCGTAATTTAATGCTAATTACGGGTGTGGGTCAAGCTGGTAAACATTTAGGATTTGCCAACCCATCTTATCGCATTTCGCAATATTTTGACAGTATTTTAATCGATGCGCCTGGAAGAGTTATTATTGGCTGTTATGATGATGATGCATATAAAATTTTGACATTGGTTTTAATTGCTGCGCTAAAAGAACGTTCAGTAAATATATTTTCTAATACGTTTAATGAGTTATTTAAATTTTTGGTGGAAAAACAATATTTTGCTGTTAAAAATTTAAATGTTATCCCTGATAGTGATATTGATGCATCAAAGAATTGCGTAGTGATTGTAACTGGAACACCACAACGCTTATTTTCTAAACTAGAAAAAATTATTAGTGATGATGATGACAAAATACACCTAAGAGAAGATGACACATTTATTTTTGCTGCACCAACAATCGCTGGCTATGAAAAAAGCGAAGCGGATTTATTTGACGATGTTGCCCGCACTAGTCTTGATCGAATTTATAAACTGAGTAGCAAAATTATTGCAGCCTCTGCGGCTAATGAAGATCATAAATTTTTAATTGATTTATTAAAGCCAAAATACATTATTCCTGTTTCTGGTCTATACATGAATTTTGCGGATTATGTTAAAGCCGCCATTCAAACAGGTTTTGCGAAACAAAATATATTTTTATTAGATAACGGGCAATGTTTATCAATCAATAATGCTGAAGCTGAAGACCGTAAAAAATTAGTGAAATTAGAAACACAATTTATTGGTAGTGCTGGTGTATTAGATGTTGGTGCATCGTCCATGTTTGAACGTGAGCAAATGCGCGAAAATGGTACAGTTTTAGTTAGCTTGTATGTTAATAAAGATAAAACCAAAATCGAAAAAAGTAATTATGATGTCGTAGGGGTAACTAATTTGAGTGAAAATAATAAAGCACTTATTACTCAAATTAACGAAGATGCTAATGGGCAAATTGACAAATTATTAGTTGAAGCGCACAATCAACAACAGTTGGATATTAAGAATTTAAAAAATCTAATTCGTAAAATTATTGCTAAACAATACGAAAAAAAGTTTAATAAGCGACCGCTAGTACTTACTACAATTATTTTTGCTAAATAATTAGAATTTAAGAACTAAGTCCATATGGTGCACTCGACGAGATTTGAACTCACACATCGTTAGATACTACCACCTCAAGGTAGCGCGTCTGCCATTCCGCCACGAGTGCTTTTAAAATTATAAAAGTATACTATCGTAAAAATACAATGAAGTTTGTAATATTTGATATTTTTAACAGTTGCTTTTTGCAAAATGATAGAATAATAACCATGGCAACCGAAAAATTAGATGTTGATTTGTCAGTCAAAGTTGTTGATGACAATAATTTACATAGTCCTAAATCATCAACAAAAAAATCCATTAATAAAAATCGTCTATTCCTAGGTATCGGTTTACTAATTTGACTAATAATAGTTACCCGCATTCCTTATATCGGTACATATGTTGATGCTTATGTTTTTGAGCTTTTATTTGGTTATGCAAAATTTATTATCTATTTATATGTACTAATGTTTCTTGTTTTGGCATTATGTAAAACAAAATTGGCTTGAAAAATGTTAAAGAAACGGTTTTTGTTCGCTTTAGCATTAATCGTGATTGGCACGATTCTATGTCTATCGGTTTTTTATGTGATATTTGATAGTTATAGTGGTGGAGATTTTATAAAACAAATCAATCAATATATGAATTTGTTTGCTCACTATGGCTCTTGTCATGATTACCAGCATTTTGTACCATCATTCATTTCGGGGGGTATATTTAGTCAAATATTCATCGGTGGTTGAGAATTTGCTACATATGGTTTAGTAATTTTTGTTGCGGTATTGATTTTTATTAGTGGCGTTTTTATGTTTATCAATAAAAGTCAATTTTCTTTATGGCAAGTAATTCGTAGATGATTAATTAAAATTTTGGGTGGTAACACATACGGTAATAGTTATGATGAATTAAAACCTAGCGCTGGTGATGTTAAACCAGTAGTTTATCTCAAAGCAGAAATTGAGCAAGAAGGATTAAAAATTGATCAAGAGACGCCACCGTTAAATTTTCTTACTGACACTAGTGTGAATCATTATTTTCAAGGTAAAAAAGATGGTGAAAAGTATAAAGGTGTAATTACTAAATTTCTTAAGAATATTGATGTTAAAGCTAATTATGAAAAAACAACAATTATGCCATTATTTATGGAGATTACTTTTGAAGTGGAAGATAAAGCGATGATTGATGAAATCTTGCACCACCAACAAGAAATATTAAAAGAATTAGGTGTGGAATTATTTAACATTACCTTTAAAAATAATCTTATTAATTTTGAAATTCCCCTTGCTAACCCGTCGAAAATTTCGATTAAGTCAGTTTTGACATCATTAAGCAAAATCAATAATAATCAAGCGGTTATAGGTGTGGATTATGAAAGTGCACCTATTTTGTTGGATATTAATCGTATGCCACGAACTATTATTGTTGGTAAAAAAGGTTCGGGTGCTGCGATGCTATTATCTAACATTGTTGGTTCATTAGCTTATATCAATTCACCAAAAACTTTAGAATTTATCGTTCTTTCACCGATGGGTGATAAATCCGTTAAGCATTTTGATGCTTTACCACACTTGAAATATCCAATTAGTACTGATTTAAATGAATGCAAAACGCGCATGCTTGAAATCAAAAATGAAATTGAAAAACGCTATCAAATGTTTGAAACTATTGGTAGTAGCAATATTGATGAATTTAATAAGTTTCAAAAAACACCAACCGCTCATTTAAAACGATGAGTTGTATTTATATCTAGTTTTGACAAAATCATAGCCGAGGGATTGGATAATATTGAATTACTGAAAAATATCTTAGGTTCTGGTCCGCGCGCTGGGGTAAGTATCATCTTGCTTTCAGTAACCGCTAATAACGAAACATTAGAACCAACAATATACGATCAAATGGATGCTAAATTTATTTTAAAATTAGAATCACAAAATGAAAGTTTACGAATGTTTGATAATTATCGTGGCATACAGTTATACGGTCATGGTGATGGTTATTTCTTTGATGTCAAAGCAGAAAAGCGTACACGATTTCAAGCGTGTTATATGAATGCTGAAGAACTAAATCAGATAATCAACATTATCCAAACTTTTTATTCCATTAAAGATAATTAAATATTAATCAAAATGTTCATCATCTTCAACGATTATTTCGTGACGCTCTTTTTTAAATCATTTGAATTTCAATTCATACGGAAATAACTCCCTAACTTTTTCGATCAAAAGCGGCATTTTTTGATTGGGCAATGATTTTCACACAACTTGTTTATTGTCATCTAGATATTGATTTAATCCTAAAACTTGTAAAGCTTTACTCACTTTTGGTGATTGACAACTACCATATAACATTTCGCGTTCGCGATGTTTAGCATGTCATAATCCATTCAAGCCAAAAACAACGACATAAATTAATAAAACACCACACATCGAAAGAATGTATAGGCTATTATCTAAAATATTAACACCCGAACCAATTCCATAAATAATTGCTCCCTGTGCATGGATGGCATAAGTGAATGGCATGATATAAGAAATATATCTAAAAAATTCAAATTGCATGAACGATGGGAAAGTACCTCATCCAGATGCTAAATTTAGTACCAAGAAAATAATAATGATAATCATCGAAACCGAACGGTCTCTAAAACTGAATCAAATGCTTTGAATAATGATGACAAAAATCATCGCAGCAAACATCATGAATATTCATTCATATGCAAAGGCCGTTCCCAAACCAAATCATCCTAAAAGTCCTAGACATAATAACAATATTAATGATTGGACGCATGATAAGGATAACATGATTAGTGATTTCGATAAATATCATTTTTTGGTGGATATACGTTTAACGCGTTTTCGTTTATCTAGTACCATGGTTTGTGAAAACCCTCCAACCCATAAACCTACGCAAATAAACAATTGTCCAATACCTATACCATATTGGGCATGTTGTGATCCGATTACATCAACTGATGCATAATCAAGAATATTAATCGTATTTGTGCTTTGGCCAGAATCTAATGCTTCAACAGATTTAATATCATAAATAGTATTGGGAATAAATGAACCCAATTCATTTTGAAGATTGAATGCAATCGCACCATTAGTGTTAGTAGCATACCCTGACATTGGATCAATAGATGATGTTGCTGCATAATTTCATATAGTACTTTCATCATCACCAAAAGCAAGTAGACTAACAATATTGAGATCATGAAAAATGGATTTTGATGGATCACTATTATCATAAGGATTTGCCAAGAATCCCACTAACTGTGGGTAGTTCACAAGGGTAAGACTTCCAATTCCGAAAATGGGAATATCTTTACATACGTAATCGTTTTTAATGAAACGACTATCTTGGGAAAATAAACCATCCAATGGTTGATCGTTACATAAAATTTCATTAATTGAATCTCCAGAAATGGTAATTTCTAAATTAGGAAACAATTTATGTATTGTTTTGTTGATATCATTTTCTAGTTTTTCAGCGAGAATTTCTTTTACTTGTGGAATGGATAAAGTTATTTGATTAATTGCTGACATCAATCTAATAAAACTATTAGGTAGTGTGCTACCAGGAACTGAAGGATTTCATGGGTAAGCAAAGGTATTTCCCTCGTATGTACTTGCATTAAGAAATGCCTGTTGATCATCAAGGGGAATTTTATCTCAGAAGTCAATTCCTGAATTTTCAATGCCTGCTTTTAATTCGTCGTTACGAATGATGTAACTTTGATTTGGCTCGAAAGTTACATTTCATGCCCCCCCTGTGTAAGCGGTTGCACTTGATTCGGTAGTTTTATATGATAATGTATTTGTAATTTGAAAATTTTGTGAAATTGTTTGTTGGCCATGATAAGTTCAACAATATCCCTTTTGTGAATTCGTTGCTACTGAATTTGTTACTAGTTCATCAAATATACCGCGAACAAAACCGGTGATGATTGATGTGGAATTAGTACTAAATATTGATGACATAAATGATGAAAAATTATCAACGATTTCTCCAGTTAAATAATTTTTTTCATAAGTTGCAAAAAAATTAATTCCTTGTGTTTCTAACGGTTCTAATTCTTGTTTGGGATTATCATTTTTATTAACTGAACTGGTTACATAATTCATAAAACAAGTTGTCAAAATACTGGGAATGTTAAATTCCACGAAATATTTTGATTTCTTTACCTCTCATTTATGTTGTGTCTGGTTGTAATTAGCATACGAGTATGCATCATCACCAGTAATATAGTCAATATTACGAAATGCTTTTGTTTTTGAAAGGGTTAAGGAGTATTTATTATTTTGATACGTAAGATTAGGAATTTCACCGTTTCTTCATGATTTCATAAATACATCTGATAAAGACACATATTCAAAATGACCAATATCAGCTAAGTTGATGCTAGTTGTACTAGTAACACCATCCGCAATCAAATTTCAATCTTCTAAATGATCTTTTTGACTATCGTATCAATCAGTTCATGCATCTTTATCTTGGGGAATGGGGAATATTGATCCGTTTTTATTGATACAACGTGACGGCGCAATAACTAATGCTGTGGGATTGGTGGCTGATGTGCTAAAATCAACCGCGACTAATCTTGGTGCGTCCAAACTAACTATTGCCATTGGGATTGTACCAATATTTGCTAATGGATTTCAAAATGCAGCAATACACACAAACGCATAAATAAACGGAATCATTAATACCCCGCACAATTTTAAAACACGACGTTTGGATGATAAAAAACGGTCTTTGAATTCAGTTCAATAGTAATAGAGGATGGATTTTTGTTGTTTCTTTTTTTTATTAAATTTCATGTTTATGTGTATGAAAGAATTAAAATATACTATTCGCTAATATGCATGAGAAATATTATAATTAATGATTATGAAAAATAAATATGCTATTCTTGTAGATTCATCATGTACATATGACCAAAAATGATTGGAAGAGCATGATGTTAAAATTATTCCTTTGTCCATTTCTGATGGAAAAAATAATGTTTACCCAGATGATGGCCAAGCAATTAAAATAACAGAATTATTGGAACGTCTCGACAACAACGAAGTATTCAAAACGAGTGTTACACCAGTTGGACAAGTCATTGAGAAAGTTGAAAATTTATTACGTGAATATGAAGCCGTAATCTTTTTGCCCATTACTCGTGGCGTTTCTAGTCAATATCAACAAGCTTTAATGATTCAGAAAGATTTTGAAAATAAGTTATTTGTGGTTGACACTCAAACCGGAGCAGCGGCTATTGAATTTATGGTTGAAAGACTCGTTCGCGAAATGCACAATGATAGTTCTAAAACACCGCAGCAATTAGTCGAGATAGCAAATAATATGCGCAACCAGTTGCCAACATATTTTTCGTGTGAGAATTTAAACGGTTTAATTCGTAGCGGTAGGGCTAAAACCGCTCTTAAAGCTGTGAATTTCTTGAGATTTAAGCCAGTTTTACGGATTAATGTCGGTATTGAATTAGCGGGGTTAGGTCGCAATTTTAAAGTTAATATGCAAAAAATGATTTCGCATATCAAATCACGCTATAAAGACCTAAAAGATAATCATCAAAAAATTAAAAAAGTTGCTTTATACTATTCTTTATATTCAGACGAAAAAAAACACTCGTTACTGAAAATAATTGCTGAAGGATTACAATTTCCAATAAGTCAAATTCGTATACGTTTATTACCTTCAGTAATTCTTGTTCATACATTAGCAGGTGCATACGGACTCACTGTTGAAATTACTGATTAATATTATGGAAACTCGCATTGAAAAATACCGTTTTTACCGTAATGAAATCATTAATGAGAGTTTATTACTAGATAAAATTGTTAATGAATCAGCAATTATTAGCGAGTACAAACAACGAATCGACGAAATTAGTCCTAAAATATTGGCAAATTTGAAAAGTAATCAATCTTATATCAAGTTAATTTCTATCAACAATAGTGATGAATATAAGAGTTTGCAAGCTATGGAATCATACATGGATCTGATTGAAGAAAAAAAATTAGCTTTATTAAAAAGCGAAATCGATGAATGAAATAGTAAAAGTAATAATTTTATGTCACTTGATAGTAAGGGTCAAATTTCTAAAAAATGACTTGAAACTGATCCCAATTACAGTAAGTATATAGTAGTAAAAGATAATTTAGAAAATGTAAAAAATGAATGAAGCGATTTTCAAATTACTGGTAAACAAAATATTGAAATTTTTAACCAATTAACACAAAACGATGGCTCGAATGAAATACTAGCCAATATTAAAACGATCGTACCCCATCTCGAAATTAAAAGTAAGAATAAAAAGAATTTATATTTAGTAATAATTGGTATTAGTGTGGTGGCTATTTTAATTTTTTTAATTTTTCTATCACTCGAAATTGTTAACCTTTAAATATGTCTACACCATTTTATCAAATTGCTATTGATGGCCCTGCGGGTGCTGGTAAAAGTACGATTGCACAACTAGTTGCAAAGCAATTAAATTTTTTATTTATTAACACTGGTGGCATGTATCGATGTTATGCAATCGCATTAAAAAATACAGATTTAAATAATTTACCAGCAGTTAGTCAAGTCTTAAAATCCAATCAAGTAACGTTGGAAGGTCAGCGTTTATTTTTAAATGGTGTAGATGTTACTAACGAGGCGTATACCTCTGAAATTAGTGGACTAGCTAGTACTATTGGCACAATCAAGATTGTTCGTCAAAAATGCGTTTTAGATCAGCAAGCCATTGCGCAAGGTCACAATGTTGTTATGGAAGGCAGAGACACAACTACGGTAGTTTTACCCAATGCTACTTTAAAAGTGTTTTTAACAGCTTCACCAGAAGTTCGTGCTCACCGACGTTGATTGCAAAGCAATAAAACCCAATCGTTAGCAATGATTGATGAAGACATTAGAAAACGTGATTATCAAGACACGCATCGTGCAATTGATCCATTAACTAAAACTACTGATGCAATTGAAATTAATACTGATAATAAAACAATTGATCAAAATGTCAATGAGGTAATTACGGCTTTTATGATTAAGAAGGAAGGTAAATGTGCTTAGTGTGGCAATTGTTGGCAAACCCAACGTTGGTAAATCCACATTATTCAACCGCATTATCCAACAAAAAAAAGCGATTGTTCATAATCAACCAGGAGTAACTAGAGATCGAATTGAACAAGAAGCACAGTGACTAAATCACAGGTTCACGTTAATAGATACTGGCGGATTAACTAATCAAAATATTTCATTTCGCCAAAATATTGAAAATCAAGTTACTTATGCGATCAACCAAGCAGATTTAATATTGTTTGTGGTTTCAGCCAAAGAAGGTATTAATAATGAAGACTACTATGTAGCTAAATTCTTAAAAAAGTATCGTGGTAAAAATATTATTTTGATAGCTAATAAGACAGAAAATAATTCAATAGATAATTTAAACATTTATTATTCACTGGGTTTTGGTAAACCAATTTATGCATCTGCTGAACATGGTATAGGAATTGGTGATTTACTAGATGACATTATCAAATATGATACGCATAACCAAGTTTTGGATATTATCAACCATAAACCCATCGCATTTTGTCTGATTGGACGTACCAACGTTGGCAAATCTACTTTAGTCAATACAATTTTGCAACAAGAGCGAATGATGGTATCACCCATTCCTCACACCACCAGGGATAGTGTTGATACAACTTTTACGTATCAACAACAAATATATACAATTATTGACACAGCTGGTATTAGACGTAAAGGTAAAATTACCGATAATATTGAAAAATATGCAGTTTTAAGAAGCCAACAGGCTATCAAACGTAGTAATATTATTATTTTATTACTTGATGGCTCGCAACCATTTAATGAGCAGGATGAAATAATTGGGGGACTAGCTTACAAAGCGAATATTCCGACAGTTATTTGTGTCAATAAGTGAGATCAAGTTAAAAAAGATAATAATACAATGGTTGAGATGACTCGTACATTACGACAGCGTCTTAAATATTTATCATGAGCACCCATTATTTATGTTAGCGGATTAAAAAAGCAAAGGGTTGATGAAATATTTAAACAAATTAACATTATTAATAAGCAATTACAAATTCATGTGAATAGTTCATTATTAAACGATGTCATTGCTAAAGCACAAATAGCCACCCCCCCACCTAAATATCGCGGTGGCAGAATTGACTTGGTGTCTGCAATGCAGACAAATAGTCAAATACCAACATTTATTTTATATGGTAATGATCCTAAATATGTTCATTTAAGTTATTCGCGATATTTAGAGAACCAAATCCGTGAAGCTTTTGGTATAACTAATGTACCCATTACGCTTTATTTCAAAGATAAAAATGCTCGTAATCGTGGTTTTACAAAGAAGAATTAATTATTTATGGCTAAAATTGCAGTGTTAGGAACGGGTGCGTGAGGTACAGCTCTTGCAAACATTCTTTTGGAAAACCATCATCAAGTTGCGATGTGAGGGATTAATCCTAATGAGGTTAATTACATTAAAAAAAGATTAAATCCCAAATACTTTACCACAAAAAAATTAGTAGCCACACCCGATTTGGTTACGACTGATTTATTAGAAATACTTCGTTTTAATCCGCAATACATTATTTTAGCTGTACCTTCAAAATATATTATTAGTACGATCAAATCTTTCATTGACGATCTTAAAACTAAATGTGTATTTGTCAATGTGGCTAAAGGATTGAATCCGCGAAACAATAATATTTGATCCATTTCCATAAAAAAAATTATTAAAAATAAATGTAAGGGATTAGTAACATTGATTGGACCATCTTTCGCAACAGAGGTTTTCAAAAATGAACCAACAATGGTGAATACTGTTAGTTCTAACTTGTTATTAGCTAAAAAAGTCGGAATATTATTCAATAATCATCATTTTAAATGCATTGAAATTGATGATGAAATTGGTGCAGAAATATTAGGAGCTTCTAAAAACGTCATGGCAATTGCATTGGGTGTCACCTACGAATTGCATACATCAATCAACACGCGTGCGGCGCTCTTGGCACAAGTTACCAAAGAGATTGCGCGCATTGTTCATTTTTATGGAGGCAGACAAGAAACCATGATGCAGTTTTGTGGAATTGGTGATATTTATTTAACGTGTACCGATGATCATTCGCGTAATTTTAGTTTTGGTAAAAACATCGCAAAAGTAGGTGTTACCAATGCGCTAGTTGGTAACACTAAAACCATTGAAGGCTATGAGACTACTAAAATTTTGTATGAAATTGTCAAACAACATCATATTAACGCTCCAGTCTTAATTGAAATTTACAAAATATTATTTGCGAATAAAAATCCTAAATTTTTTGTGCGTAATGTTATTAAAAAAATTATCCAATAATAGATTTTATTGAAGAAACAACATCAATAATACCGGGATAGATAATTTCTAATTTTGTTCCCATTTTTTGTATTTCCTCATACGGTATAGTTTTGTATCGGTGTGAACTGACATATTCATTAATTTTGGGGAAAGGAATTAAAAAAAATGACTCATATAGTGAAAAATAAATAATTAGAAATGCAAATCCTTTATGTTGTTCAACTTGATGTAAATATGCTAACTGATGTGATTGAATAATGTTCATGGGTAATTTTGATAAATTAGTTTCTTTCACTTCGAATTCAAGATGCTTTCCTTGATAACAACCACAATAATCCACTAGGGATTTATCCAACAATTTACCAATAATCATGTTATCGCTGATATTTTTAATGATTTTAATAGGTATCATTCGTTTTTCAATTAATGCAATACCGTTAGATTGATAATATTTAATTGTGCGATTAAATATTTCTTCCGCATACATACCACGGTTAATATACATGTTTCCTTGCGCATTTTGCATAAAGCTTCACATAATATAAATATGTTAACGAAGCCAATTTTTCTTAAAAAAATCCAATAATTAATCAAATAAAAATCATAATTTTATAGAAAAATTAATAATAAAAATCGTTCCGAAGTTAGACTTCATCAACGATTTATTGATAGTTAGTTGTATGTAAATTTGATTTGGTTGGGATAGATGGATTCGGACCATCGCATCACTGGTTCAGAGCCAGTTGCCTTTCCGCTTGGCTATATCCCACTTATGGTGACCCGTACGGGATTCAAACCCATGCATTCACGCTTGAGAGGCGTGTGTGTTAGTCGCTTCACCAACGGGCCAAATTAAATGATATTAATAATGCAAGTATTTAGTATATAAGTTTTAAAAGCATTTCTCAATTAATTATGCTTATAATTTATCTAGTTTATTTAATATGCAAAATACTGGATTAACGGTTATTATTGTTGTTGGTTGTATTGTTCTATTTGTTGCGCTAATTGCTTTGTTTTACATGATTGTAGCTTATCGCCGTATCACTATTGTTGCCAAAAAATTGGATTATTTAATTGAAGATATTTCGTATAAAACCGAATTATTAACTCCGGTGGTTGACAATTTAGTTAAATTATCCAATCGTAATGATTTAGTTGATGCGTTTATTGCTAATAAGCAAGTGTCCAATACCAAAAATTCTGCTAATCAAGCAATCATTTCGCGTTTAGAAAAAAATATAGAAAAAACCAGTAAATCGAAAAAAGTGTAAATAATCACTAACTTTTCATTATTATTGCATCAACATTTTGAGCATAATAATTTTTTCGTTCACTAATTGGTTTGAAATTTAAATTTTTATAAAATGTTATCGCTGTTAAGTTATTACTAGCAACTTCAACAAAAATGGATTTATCTGAATATTTTTTACGAAAATAAAGTAATAATTCTTTGCCATATCCATTTTTGCGATATTGCTGTGCAATATAAATTTTGTTTATGTCTAATGTCTCACTAGTAACTGTGACAATGCAATAACCAATTATTTTCTCATGCGCTTCATAACACGCTATAACAAAATTAGGATTGTAAAACATTTGTGACAATTGGGTGTATGTGTAACGGTCGTTATGATTGAAGCTCTTTTCATATAAAGCAATTGTTTCAAGGTCTTTTTGATTTATCGCACGAATCATAATTAAACGGGTTTTTTAATGTACAGGGGTTTTAGTTGACTAGGATTAATTAATTTGAAATGTTGATAATGAAATGCAAAAAGATGGACGATATTGATATTTTCATAATATTTAAACACTCGGGATGGATATTTATCAATAATTTTGTTAATGTCTTTGCTAGACATTAACTGCGGTTTAAATTGCAAACGGTTATTTTTATAAACAGCGACAAACACCATCTGTCCGTGTGCATCAATTATGGAAATACCATCTTTACATGGGAGTTGAAACCACAAACTGCTGATAATATAAATATTGCAGCGAAAGATAGATGCCCATGCTTTTGCAATTAAACAGGCAATCCTAATTCCTGTAAAACTGCCAGGACCGTATACGACATAAACGTTTTTGCAATCACGAGGATGTAGCGAAATACTATACAACAGTGTTTGTAAATGCTTAATAATTATTTCAGTTAAATTATTGTGCGAAAGAATTTTTTGATATTTAATAATTCTTTCGTTTTCTGCAATTGCCAAAATACATTCTTTATTACTGCAATCAATAAACAGATTTAACATACATTTAACTATGCGATATAATTTAACCATAATTTTGAGACTAAGGAGATAATTTATGTCAAAAGCAAAAGTTGATCAAGGAACATGTATTGGTTGTGGGGTTTGTGAAGTGGGGTGTCCGCTAGGTGCTATTAAAATTACCGCTGAAGGTAAAGCAACTGTCGATGAGAGTAAATGTACTGGATGTGGTACATGTGTTAGTTCTTGTCCTGTCTCAGCTATTAAAAACGAGTAATAGTCTATATTCTAAATTGAATGTTGCATATAGTGTTGTATCAGCCAGAGATTCCTGAAAACACTGGTAACATTAGTCGAATGTGCGTGGGGATGAATGTGATTTTGCATTTAATTCGTCCTTACGGATTCTTTTTAACTAATAAGAAATTAATTCGTTCAGGCGTTGATTATTGAGATAAATTAATTTTGCAGGAGCATGATTCTTATCAAAAATTTTACAAATCACTTAAATCACCGTTCCAAATATTCTATATAACTAAATTTGGTAAACAAAATCCTAGTGATTTTAAATACCAATTTAAGCAAAACACCTATTTTGTCTTTGGGAAAGAGTCGTCAGGTTTACCGCGAAAAATTTTAGATCAAAATGAAAATCACACTATTCGTATTCCCTCATCAAATAATGTTCGCAGTTTGAATTTGTCAAATTGTGTCGCTATTATGTCTTACGAATATACTCGACAGACAAAATTTGAGAGCTTGAATAAAAAATGATAATATATTGTTCGGGTATTGATAGTTAAGAATGTTTATAATTAACATTTAATATGCATGGTTTTGCAATTACAAGTAATGACGCTAATTTAGATGCAATTGATATTGCTTTAATTTTTGTATCGTTTATCATCGTTGTATTAATCTTTTCGTTTTTTGTTAAATTGTATTACCGTATTCGACACAATAAGCGATATTACATTTTTCCCCGAATCGGGATCAAAGGCATCGCTAATATTGCTATGGTAATTTCTATCGCAGTTGCTGCTATTCTTTTACTCACTCTTTTGACTGCGGGTTTTTTGGGTGTTATTTTTCGCGCTTATCCTGGGTGGCGAATTGTTGTTGAAGGTATATTAATTAAGATTGGGGGATTGTTATTTGGACCAATGATTGGTTTGTTCATTGGTGGTTGTACCGACCTATTGAGTATTGCTTTGACATCAGGGATGTTTCATTATGGTTATTTTATCGCGGCTGTTTTCTATGGTTTTTTTGCGGGATTAATTCGTTCGCTATTAAATTTTTGTAAGAAGCAACAAGTGGAATTTATTTTTATTGGTAGTATTTTATCAGTAGTTATTATGCTCGCAAGCATAATATACATATCAACCTATCCTGGCAATATCTTTGATATAACATTTTTAATTCATATTAGTATGCCAAAATGATTTCTTGTGTTGATAATTGCGGTTCTTTACGGTTTGTGCTTAACGTTTTTATGAATTTATCTATTACATTACAATCGTCCAAGGCTAGCCTATTTTTTAGGATGTATTACTTACTATTTACGATTTAAATTAAGAATTAATTACTATAAACGCAAACTCATCAATCACCAAGATAAACAAAATTATGTTAATCAGCAATTATCTTGATTTAACAAAATCAATCGTCAGCAACACCGGGCAATATTCAATTTGATGACTAAAAAACAAAAAGTATTGCCACAAACAAATAATTGATTTGCCTATTTTGCACCAGTATTATTCACGGTGTTAATTGGTGAAACAATTATTAATATTTTCTTTTTACCCGCATTTGACCACGAATTAGGCGGGGGTGTAGCTTTTTCACAATGGTTGGTTACGCGAACATTAACTTTACCAGTAACTGTAATTACCAATATTATTTTTATTTATTCCATTTATCGTATTGTGGCCCAAACGATTCATTATGATTATCGCCACGATATGTTAGAAGTAATGGGCACAGATTTAATGGTGGAATAAATAATGAGTAAAAAAATTAGTAAAGAAGAATTAATTAAATTAGCAAATAGTGTACATTTTATATTGACTCCAAGCGAATTAGATGATATTCATCATAAATCCCTTAACGTGATTCAAAATTTGGAAGTTTTAAAAGATATTGATACGACTAATGTTAGGCCAACCGATTACTGTGTTGCAAAATCACAAAATACATTACGTAGTGATTTGATTAGTGTAAATAACAATAAAGAAACATATCTTAAAAATGCTAAAAATCGTAAAGGTAATTTTATTGTGGTTAAATAATGCGTTCACTAATCAAAATTTATCACGATAAATTAATTAATCTTAATACTCAAATAATTGATTTAGTCAATTTGTCACAAATTCAAGAAGCAAAAATTAAAAATACTAATGCCATAATTTTTGATAATTATCCCAACGCTAAAAGTGTAGCATTAGATTTGCAAAAAGATATTGATCTACATCGAGATAATTTGTTATACGGTATTCCATATAGTCTAAAAGACAATATTTGTACTAAAGACATAATCACCACTGGTGGAAGTAAATTTTTAAAAGATTTTATTCCACCATATAGTGCAACTGTATATGAATTGCTGCAAACTAAAAAAGCAATTTTAGTTTCTAAATCGAATTTAGATGAATTTGGTATGGGTGGAACGGGGTTGTATTCTTTTAATGGTTATGTTTATAATTTTCATAATCATGATCACATTACGGGTGGGTCATCATCAGGGGCGGTTGATCAAGTTGCCAGCGGTAGTGTAGCATTTGCAATTGGTACAGATACAGGCGATTCTATTCGTCGTCCTGCTTCATTTGCGGGAGTTGTAGGATATAAACCGTCATACGGATTGGTTTCACGATATGGCGTACTGCCTTATGCACCATCACTAGATCACGTAGGGATAATTAGTTCGTATGTTACAGATGCGGCAATTGTAGCTGACACCATCATTAAATTTGATGATAAAGACTACACAAGTCAAAAGCTATCTAATATAAATTTATATAAAAATCTCAAAACTTTAAACAATATTAAATTTTTGGTATTTGATGATATTGACGATTATCTTAATCCTGATGTAAAAAAAAGTTACTATCGAGCTTTAGATGCGTTAACAAAAGCGGGTCACAAAATAAAAAAAGTATCTTTTCAATCAATAATACTTCAATCATTACGTACTGTTTATATGATTATTAGTTATGCAGAAGGAAGCAGTTGTTACGCCAATATGACTGGTATTCCATTCGGTTTAAATGCTGGTGGGAGCAATTACGATGATATTATTACCAATAATCGTACTCAAGGATTGGGTTCGCATGTCAAACATCGTTTGGTTATCGGTGCATACATTACCCAAGCGAAACACTTTCATACAATATTTCAACGTTCGCAAAAAATCCGCACGTTGATTATTGACGAAATAAATCGTATTCTTGATCAAGGTGATTGTTTTTTATGTCCTAGCGCTTCATCAATTGCTCCCAAAATAAAAGATATTCTTGCGGGCAAAGATTCGGCAACGCTTGTTGATGATCTTTTATTGTTTGCTAATTTTGCGGGGTTACCTTCAATTACTGTACCACACTCTAAAATCAATAATATGCCAATCGGACTTAACATTACATGTAAGCAATTTGCTGATCAATTAGCACTGAATGTTGCATTGACAATGGAGGAAATTTTTAATTATGCATAAATTAATTCCTACTATTGGTGTTGAAATTCATACTGTTTTAAATACTAAAACTAAAATGTTTTCTAACGCTCCTAACATTGCCAACGCTTTACCTAATACAAATATTAACGAAGTTGATTTAGGATTACCAGGTGCTTTGCCTTCGGTTAATGAAAGTGCAGTGGTCAAAGCGATTCAATTAGCACTAGCATTAGATATGACTATTGATAGTAATTTAAAGTTTGATCGTAAAAATTACTTTTATCAAGATCTACCTAAAGGTTTTCAAATTACACAACAATATTATCCAATCGGTAAAAATGGGAAGATATTAGTTGATGGTAATATTTACCATATTAGTGATATTCATATAGAGGAAGATACAGCTAAGCAAATTGTTGTTGATGGTCATTTATGTTTGGACTACAATCGCTGTGGAGCGCCACTAGTAGAAATTGTTTCCCAACCGCAATTTCATGATGCTAAGCAAACGGTTATATATTTAAATGAAATCAAACGTATCTTAGTTTTTCTTGATTTATCAGATGGCAAAATGGAGAATGGCTCGCTACGTGTTGATGTTAACGTTTCATTGAGTGATAATGTTGATCAATTAGGTACTAAAGTTGAAATTAAAAATATTAATTCTTTTGTCCATGTGAGTAGTGCAATCAACCACGAAATTAAGCGTCAAACTGATCTCATTTCGTCAGGTAAAAATGTGGAACAAGAGACTAGACGATGGGATGAGACGACCCAGCAGACTGTTGCGATGCGTTCGAAAGTAGACGCAATTGATTATCGTTTTTTTTGTGAACCCAATGTTATTGTAATTGATATTGGTGAACAAATTATTCAAGCAAAAACTCGCATAAAACCAATACCGAATATTGTTCGTCAACAATTAAAATCACTAAATTTAAAACCTATCATTATTGAACAGTTGCTTGATAATTATGAATTGTATAAAATTTTTAGTTATGTAAATAATGTTGTTAAAGATCCGAATTTAGTAGTGACATGGATTATTGTGGAATTGACTGGCAGATTGAATAGTTTGCGTATTAATTATGCCGATGTTCCATTTAAAAAATACGAAACCTTAATTACGATGCTACAATTTCTTAAAGATGGTGAAATTAATAGTAAACAAGCGAAAGTAATCTTTGATGAAATATTAGATACTGACTTTACAGTCAAACAAATCATCGAAAAGCACGAATTTAAACAAGTCAAGAATGAACAAATAATTGTAGATATTGTCCAACGGCTCATTAACGACAATAACGAATTAGTGAAGCAATATGTTTCTAGACCAGAGCGTGTTGAGAAGTTTTTCGTTGGACAAGTAATGAAAATAACTAAAGGACAAGCTAATCCCGAGATTACTATCGGTATTCTACGCAAATTAGTTAAAGCAATTTAAACATTAAATAATTATTACTTTTATAATTACGTGTATAAAAAGAGCTTACTAATGAAATTAGATACTGTGCCACAAAAAAGAAAGCATATTCATGTTGTAATCTAATAAATACTCTAAGTTTATTGCAACCGTAACGAAGTAACAAGATAAGCACAATTAAAATTAACTTACTTAAGTAATTTAGTTATTTTTTCTGCCAAAAGGTTAATGTTTTTTTCATTAAAATATGCCGCAGCAAACGAATAAACATTTTTATAATTCTTTAAAATTATTAAATTGCTTTTCAATTGGTGTGCATATAGGCCATGACTTTTTTTCATCATTGAGTGATGTGTAGGACAAAGCTTAACGAGATTGTCCATAACATCCAGCAATTGTTTATTATTGTTTAAAGAAATAACGTGATGGACATCAAAGTGTTGTTTTCTATCGCGATTTCGTTCATATGTTTCTCTAATTCCACATATTGCGCAAATATCGGGGGTCAACTCAATAAACAAATCTCTCATTGCTATATCTCTATCTTTTTGAGAATCATAATTAAATCCTAAATATTTTCTAATTTTATTGAGTTGTTCACTCGTTAAATCTTGATTAATAATATCTTCTTTGAAATAATTTAGATATGAAATAAAAGTTGCCGTATCTCTCAAGTGTTTTTGTATCACCGGTGTAAAAAACGAAACACCGTTAATTTTTCTTTCAGATCCAATATTTTTATAATTCTCCTTATAAATTTTCACTTTATATTCATTAATTAATCCAATATTGGTCACATATCAATTTAAATCTAAACGAAATTGTGTATTCCGTTTTTTTCCATCTAAATATTGTTTTTGTAATTCTCTAAAATTTATATTCATAACATTTAACGGAACGCACATGAAATCATATAATATTTTTGCTTTGTCCACATCATACTTGGAATTGTAAAAATAATCTATAGCAATTAGTGGTCTAGTTGTATCTATGCTTCCTCTGTTTTCCATAAAACCTCTAATAAATCATTTCTTGTATTCAGATAAATATTTTCTATCTTGACATCAGCTTGTATTTAATATTTTTGAATAAAGAGTGTCAAATCATTTCTCCTCAGAAAAAGAAATATCGTTAACAACACATAAACAACATAAGCAATTTGGAATTTGTATAGATAAACTATTTTCAAGTACATTTTTTGATACAAATAATTCATTTTTAATCAAATTATTTAAAATGATATGATATTTTTTTTGATATTTTGTTAAATCAAAGTTTTTACAAACTTTCTCTGATTTTTTGAAGCCGACTGTAGTGATTATGTATTTATCAATAAAAATTGAACGGCTATAAAATGACCCAAGGACAAAAGGATGTAATTGATATTCGTTTTGTAATATAGTACTTGCACGTAGCAGTCATTTCATGCTATTATTATAAAGATTAGTGATTATAAAAATGTGTATAATATTGAGGAAATGATAAATACTCCCTCAAAAAAAGTAATTAATTTCAACGTTCTTGATATATTTTGCGGTGCTGGTGGATTATCACTTGGACTGGAAAAGGCAGGTTTTAAAACTTTAATCGGCGTAGATTTCAATAGCGAAGCACTAAAAACTTTTAAAAATAATTTTCCTATGTCAGAAATCATATGTGGAGACATTACTAAAAATGATGTTAAAAGAAAAATATTTGATTTAGCAAAAAATAAAATGATAAATATGATAGTTGGCGGCCCCCCATGTCAAGGATTTAGTTTAAAAGGAAAAAAACTCGGACTTGATGATCCAAGAAATTTCCTTTTTAAAGAATATTTAGAGATTGTTAAAGAACTTAAACCAATAGTTTTTGTTATAGAAAATGTAAAAAATATATTAAGCTCTTCAAACGGATATTTTAAAAATAAAATATTAACTGAAATTAAAAAACTTGGTTACGTTGTGAATTATGGTGTTCTCAATGCTGCCAATTATGCAGTTCCGCAAAATAGAGAACGCTCATTTTTTATTGCATCTAAAGAAAAAGTTATTTCTTTTCCTGATGAAATAAAAAAGAAAGTAACTGTTAGAGATGCAATAAGCGATCTATCATATTTGAATAGTGGAGAAGGCAAAATTTTATCAAAGTATAAGAATGGAGCAAAATCCAATTATCAAATAAAATTAAGATCAACAAGACTGCAATACCACATATCATCTAATCATTCAGATGTTGCCCTTAAAAAATTAAAACTTATCCCGCCAGAGAAAGGTAAAGAATATTTACCGAAACACATGATTGGTAAGCAAAAATTTTTGACAACATGAGCAAGATTGATATGAGATGAACAGAGCCCCACAATAGACACAAGATTTGATACACCATCTAACGGAAGAAATTCTCATCCATTTTTAAATAGGGCTATAACACCACGCGAAGCTGCTAGAATACAAAGTTTTCCAGATTCGTTTGAATTTATCGGGAACAAATGTGCAGTTTGTAGACAAATAGGTAATGCCGTACCACCGTTACTTGCAGAGGCGGTGGGCACAAAAATTATGTCTGAATTAAATAGATTAGAGGAAATTAATAATTCTTATGCCATTTATAATGCTAATGCATATACAATCATTGAGGAATTTAAAAAAAATAATATTAGGGTCGATCATATAATAGCAGACCCGCCATATAATATTTCAAAAGCAAATAATTTTTCCACGATGAAATGTAAGCGTCGCGGTTTGGATTTTGGCGAATGAGATAAAACGTTCGATTTATTCTCATGAATACCGGAATATTTACAAATACTCAAACAAAATGGATCAATTATTATTTTTTGTTCATATAAATATATCAGTTACATATGTAAAACGTTAGAAGAAAATAAAATGCAAGTAAAAGATATTATTATTTGAAGAAAAACAAATCCTATGCCGAGGAATGTTAATAGACGCTACGTGCAAGATATGGAATTTGCTATATGAGCAGTAAGAAATGGGGCTAATTGAACTTTTAATAAAAATAAAAATAAACCGTACGAAAGAAGTCTTTTCGAAACGCCAACTGTTTCAGGGAAAGAAAGAACTATGCATCCAACACAAAAAAGTGAAAAAATGTTATCTGAATTAATAAAAATTCACACCAATAGTGGAGATGTTATTATGGATCCGTTCATGGGTAGTGGCACAACGGGTATTTCAGCTATTAAAAATAATAGAAAATTTATTGGTATAGAAATTGATGAAAAATTTTATGCCATTTCAAAATCGAGAATGAATTTATCAAATAAAGATCTTTTCAAATTTAGTGATTTAAAATGCTAGCAAAGTCATTGTCCATTTTAATCTTTAATTAACAATAATATTTAGAATGCGAACGGAGTAATAACTACTGAGTACAATATTAAGTTAGTTATTAAAAATCGTAATTTGTAACTACCGATTGAATGTCATCGTCTAAATTACAAGATTCAATAAAACGCTCTAATTTAGACTCTATTTCAGAAGAAAGATTTGCTATTTTATTTTTAGATATTAGTTTTATCTCTGCTTCATAAATTTGGTATTGATGGTCAATTAATATTTTTTTGACATTATAAAAATCGGTAGGTATAGTTAGTACTTCATAGCCGTCATTTAGCTCAACGATATCAACAACTTGATAATTTAATGTGAGGTCCATAATTTGATCTAGTGATGATGTGGACGTTTTTAATAAATCAATTAAACCATATTTTTCAAAAAATATTTTGACACTATTAGGCTTGGTAATTTCCGCATGTAATTTAGATAAATATCCTCGTAAATTACTAGTGGTACGATTAATGTTGTCGGTGACTGCACTAACTATAATTTGTAATCCGTTAGGTCCGTAACATTCAAATTCTAATGTCGTTAATTCATTTGTGTCTTTAACTTGTCCGTGAATGTTTCGTTCAATCGATTCGCGCGATAAATTATGCTGTAATGCTTTATCAACAGCTGCTTTTAGACGTGGATTTGCTTCAATATTTGTACCACCAGTTTTAACTGCGGCTTTAATTTCTCTAGCAAGCTTTTGTCATAATTTTGCTTGCATTTGTTGCTTTTTATTAGTTTGTGATGCTACTAGATGTTTTCGTGGCATAAAATCATTATTATTAATGATACAGCATTGGTATAGAAAACAATTTTATTGATAAATCAAATGTTTTTGATTTTTTATAATTAAACTAACGATTTAATAGTAAATAATTATTTTATTTTGACTTTTGCTAACGAAAATCCTCTTGTTAAGTTTACTAATATCTAATTGGTAACCGCTCGCTAGTGAAACAATGTTTAAATTGTCTAGCACTAGGTATTGTTCATTGATTCGTTACTTAACCACAAGAATCAATTCATCTATATTTATTAAACTTACTACCTTTTCTATGCGTACTTTTTAGACAATTATTTACTACATAAACACCCGAGCAGATAAATGCTGAATTTTTACTTCCTAATTTAAAAAGTTTTCTAATAAATGAAAAATTATTGATTTTATATTCAAATTAATAGTGCGAAACATGGTTTGAAATATATAATTGTAAAATCTCAGCCCACGCAACATGTCAACACAAACGAATGACATTAAAACAATATTGGTAATAGGTAATGGTTTTGATAAAAAATGTGGATTAAAATCTTCATATAATGATTTTTTAAATGATAAAAATTTCTGGCCAACAGATTCTAGCAAATATCACAGCATTGAAAAATCATTTTGATATGCAATTTTCACTTATGTTCAATTAGGAAGTCAAGCTGAATATTGATGGGACTTAGAGAATCGTATTTTAAAAATTATTACAAATTATAATTTAATCAGGCAAAATCCGGATTTGATTCCTATTTCTCGTTCTAGAAGTTATAAAAATATAGACTCTATCGAATTGTTAAAAGAATTGAAAAAATTTGAAATCGATTTTCAAAAATATTTACTTTTACAAATTGAAGCTTGTGGGAAAACGACTGATTCAACCGCATTTAGATATTCGGATAACGTCAAAAAATTAATAAATAAAATTGATCAAAAAATTGAAGCAAATTCTCACTTTTATATTTTAAATTTTAATTACACTCAAATCTTAACTTTTTTAAAACCACTTTATGCACTAGAAAATAACGTTCACGGAACTTTAAATAGTGAAATAATAATGGGAATTGATGATGCAAACGTCAAAGGGGAATTATTTTATTTTAGTAAAACTTATAAAAAATTATTATCACATTTACCTATGTATACTATCCCCGACGAAATCAAACAAATAGCTTTCTTCGGACATTCTCTTTCGGACGCAGATTATTCATATTTTCATAGTCTTTTTGATTACTATAATCTTTATGGTTCTAAAGTCGTTCTTAAATTTTGCTATTCGCCCGGTTATTTAAACATAACATCAATATACAAATTAATCCATAAATATGGCGAAACATTTTCAAATAAACAGCAAGGTAAAAATTTATTACATAAATTATTATTAGAAAATAGAATACAAATTATTGAAATTGCTTAATTTTTTAATACCACTTGTTATTTAACTTCATAAGTTTTTGTACCAAATTCTATACTTGCGCAGGTTCGATTAATTGCTAAAACAAATAATGTTAAAGTAAGCTATCTCATCACACAAATTATTAAACAGAGTTTTGCTCTTTAATTAAAAAGTAGCAATAAAAGTAGGAAAGTTGGTAGTAAAATAGGCAGGAAAACATGATGACAACACAAAAATACACTATTGAAGAATTAAACAAAATTCTGAACATGAATATTCAAAAAAGAGAAGGAGATTATTTTATATATTTGTCTAAAAAAACGGGTAAGATAGGTAAATTACATAAAAATACAGCTTATGATCAAGCTAGCAAGCGGAACAATACGAATATTAAGGTAAATTTAGTACAATCCAAAAAAGATAAAGCAATTAAATTATCAATATCTTTACCAAATTCTATACTTACGCAAGTTCGATTAATTGCTAAAACAAATAATGTTAAAGTAAGCTATCTCATCACACAAATTATTAAGCAGAGTTTTGCTCTTTAATTAAAAAGTAGGAATGAAAGTGGTAAAATAAGTAGGAAACATTTTCCTACCGAAAGTAGCAATAAAAGTAGGAAAGTTGGTAGCAAAATAGGCAGAAAAACGTATGCAAAGTTTAAAACAAATATTATTTAAAAATGGTAAAGTTGATAAAGAATCTGATTTATACATTGAATTAAAAAACGATTTTACATTTCATTCTAGTGCAATTGAAGGTTCAAAAGTATCCAAACAAGATAACCTTTCGCTGATTACCGAACCCTACAAAATTGATAGTTTACTAAAAAAATATCCAGAGAAAGATGTTGTTGAAAATTTAAATTTAATTAGAGTCTTTGATTATGTAGTTGATACACATGATGAACAGTTATCAATTTCATACATTAAAAAAATTCACGGTATTTTATGTAAAGATAGTCCGGATTTATACGATAGGGATGAACAAGCAGGCGAATTTCGAAGACACGATGTTCGCGTAGGTAAACACTTAGGAGCTAGACCAGAATATATTCATATTCTTTTATCTAAATTACTTAAAGATTTTAAAAAATCATTGAATCTTAATGATGTTGCTAAATTTCATTGTGAATATGAAATTATTCACCCATTTTATGATGGTAACGGCAGAACCGGCCGAATGATTATGTTCAAGCAGTGTATACAAAATAACATTAAACCTTTCTACGTAGAAAATATTAATGTTAGGTCGTATTATTTAGGAATCGAATATTATGAGGTAACAAATAAAACAACAGCTATGATTGAATATTTGATGAATCAGCAAGAACGATTTAATATTAAGTATTTACTAAAATTTAAAGTGAAATCCAGAGAAAAAGAAATTTAAGTATGATTAGAAAATATAAATTCATTTCATTGATTGTTTTGTGTCCTTTATCAGTTATTGTTACACCTTTAGCAATAACATCATGTAGCAATAATAATCCCGCTGAATTGAAGCTGGATAAATATTTTATAAGTCTACACAATACTTCTGATTGACAACCGATTCATTACACAATAAAAAAAGATACGTCTCTTTGAAGCATCAAATCCAATGATGTTTCGATCTATGTAGTTCAATTATCTGGAATCGAATATCTCAATTTTACTCCATTTAAAATTGGCAATTCTAATACCACATACGAGTATTATGTAGGTGGTTATTCACCAGAAAAATTAAAAACAGGTAATTTTTCTTTCAAAATAATTTATTAGTACTATTCATTTTTATACGGTATCTTAGTAATAATTCATTTACGAGGCCTTCCTTTTCTTAAATGTATAATTTTTTCTCTTTGAATTTTACGTAATCAATTTGTTGACATTACGCGTTCATTATTATTTTTAAAGTTTTTACATCTATAGAGTATATGACCATTTTTATCTGCGCTTAATTTTTCAACAACATCTCATAAACCAAATCTTTGGCCAACTAATGATGGACGTTTAGGCATTAGAAATTCCTAACTGATAGTACTGATAGTATGATTTTTTAAAAATATTGTTATTTTTATGTTGTGCTGTCATATAATAGTTTTGTGTTTGGTTTACTAAACCAATATAAGTATTGACGACAGATGCGGGATAATTTACCCTAAACCCGTCATAATGGTGCACTCGAAGGGACTTGAACCCCCACTCCGTAAAGAACTAGATCCTAAGTCTAGCGCGTCTGCCAATTTCGCCACGAGTGCTTCGTAGAAATATGTTTTATTATTATGACACGAAAATAATCTATTAACTAAATATGTAGTTATTTAAAAAGTAATCGCTTGTGCCAAGATAAGTAAAATTAGAATTATTGAAAATATCATAAAACGGATAAAAAGCTGCACCACTACCCCATCCACCCCAATAAATACCTACAATTTTTTCATCTTGATCAATAACCATACTACCACTAGCACCACCACCTAATTTACTATTTATTTTATTATCGTTTGACCTTATTTGCGGTGCAACATCAACAATATTATTAAAACTTGTTGAAGTGATGGGGTGTCAATATTGTTGTGCAGCATCACCACCATCAATCTTAATGCTGCTGTCAATTCAATCAAATTGTCACTCAGCATAAGCGTTATTGTTTAGTGGTGCATTCGCACAATTAGCGGCAGGATACCCACCTCAATAAAATCTACTATTGTTTGCATAAGTATTTCAGTCAATAAAATTATTTATATAACGTTGTCCGACCGCACCACTATTAGATCATTCATCATTCAACTTATCAAGTTTAGCACATACGCTACTATTTGGATTATTACCAAAATTACAATCAATAACAACCATATCATTACCCGGATTACCATCAATACCATCTGCATTAACGGTGGTACTTTGTGAATATCTTTGATCAATTATTGTATAGTTTGCTAGGGGATAGTATGAACCTAATTGCACTCCAACTGTTGCGGGTTGGAATGGAATTTGTGTGTTCAATTCATCCGGAGTCGAGGCATAATAAAGCGTCGAAAATGCGGGTGGGGAACTAGCTAAATTAGCAATTACATGAAAATTAGTGGCTAATCAATAATCATAAGGATTTACAGAATTTTTTTTATTAATGATTCAGCCAGTTCCGCGCGATATCATTGTATCTGATCCGTCTTGATATAAATACGCTAAACTCATAGTGCGTTCGTTGATATATTGCGAATAATCAAGTGATGCACCATCAGCTAATATATCAATGTTAATTGTCTCAAACAATTTTCCGTGATTGTAAAAGCTTAAAGGGGTTTGAATAGTCTCGTTAACTGCGAGATTAGTCTTATGAATGAATAACGCTTTTAAACTAGGATTATATTCACCAATATCAAGATACGTTGGATGATAAACCGAATTACAAGTAATTACATCTTTGGATGAAGTACCAATAAAGACACATGCAATGGTATCATCATTTATTGAAAGTGTCTTGTTGGATAAAATAACATGAATACGATTATTTGTATTTGTGCAACTTGTAATTACAAATACCACCGGTAATGCAATTGATAACAATGTTGCAATTAAAAACGTTTTTTTCTTCATAAAATAATTGTACCGTTAATCGCGAGTAAATTGTAAAAAATATTATCTTAATTCTTTACAAATTCACTAATTTGTTTTTGCAGGGAGTGAAATGAACTTTAAAATATATAATAAATTATGATGTCAAATACTAAGAATAGGACATTGTTATCTATTAAGCATGCTCCAACCAAAAAGAAAATTGGTTTTTTCTCTGCAATCTTATTAGTAATTAGTTCTTCAATCGGTGCGGGAATTTTTATTAAAAATCGTGAAATTATGGCCAATGTTCAAGGAGCGATTGTTTATGCAATTATTTCGTGATGTGTAGCAATTATTGGCATGCTAGCATTAGCTGTTGCTTTAGGAGAAATTTGTTCGGGTGCCGGTAATAAAAATTCACAAGGTATCATTGGTTGAGTAAGAACATTTAATTCGAAATTCACATATTTGGCATCTAAGAATTTTATGAGCTATTTACATTTGCCTATTTATTATGTGAACATGCCGTTTTATTTAATTTATGTCTTACAGATGGCATACCATTTTGAAATGCCATGATATTATGCGATTTTAATTACATTTATTATTGCCATGTGGCACATCTGAATTACTGGTTTAATGTCTCGCGCTGCTAATATTGAAAGTTGAGTGGCGACTGCAGTTAAAGCTTTTCCGTTAGTTTTTACCGCGATTGCTGGATTTGTTGTTATTGGCACGAGTTTTAATGGTTGAACACACAATTGGACTACGATTGACCCTGATTACAATAATAATGTTAAAAGTTTTTCACAAATTTTTTTAATATTAGGAGTTTTTAATTCAATTCCTGCCGTGTTTTTTTCGTTTGATGGCTTTTACACTACGGCTGGATTACAAAGCGAATTAAAAAAACCTAACGAAATGCCTATGGCTATGTCATTAGGTGTGGCTGTGGTCTCGTTTTTTGATATTCTTATTTCAATCGCAATGTTATTAGGTTCAAAAACTGGTTCAATGTTTGATTTAGGTAACCCGATTCCACGCATAATAGTGCAAGTAATGATGATTCTAGTTGCTATAGGTATTTTAGGTATTATTAATGGTGTTTCTATCTATTCTCCGCGATATTATGAAGATTTGATAAGGCATGATGAAATTCCTTTTTGCGCACGATATAAAAATCGTCTTAATTCTGATTTACCAGTAGTGGGAAGTTGCATTATCACTATTTTTATGTGTGTTACACTAACTGTGTGTAGCCTGATTGGTTATTTCTATTGAGATATTGGTAATTATCAATCCATGGATTGGTTCTCCAAGACGTCACACATGCCCGGTATTTTGTCATTCATTGATACGATTAGTAATTGGAATGCATTATTAGCATTTGTTTGTATCACTTTTGCAATTTATGGAGCTGTTCGTAACCGATGAACCAATAAAGTGAAGGTCAAAAAAAATAAATTGTTTTTACCTTCTGCTATTATTGCTTTATTTATTGTTTCGTTTAGTTTGATATATGTATTCGTCAACACTTTTGGTGATTTGGGTTGAGAAATCAAAAACTACTTATGCGGCGAAGTTACCTTTGATCGTTTAATTGGCGCAATAATGGTTGTGGTTGTGCTTTTCCTTTTCGTCGCCGTTATTTTTGCACCAACATTTATTGATAAATTCAAGAAGCATAAGTAAATAGCATTATTTAATATTTTTTTGTTTCTCGTTTGGCATCACGATCTTTGATTGTTTCGCGTTTATCCTTGCTATTTTTGTGCTTAGCGAGTGCAATTTCAATTTTAATAACATTATTTTGAATATAAATTTTTGCGGGCACTAATGTCAAATGTTGCTTTTTAATTTGATAGGATATTTTTTGTATTTCATTCTTATGCATTAATAATTTACGACGTCGATAACTATCAATTTTTGCAGTAGTATTGTAAAGGTACGGCGCAATATACATATTGATAATGTAAAGTTGTTGATTAGAAATAATTGCGAATGCCTCATCAATGCTCCCGTTAGCATTAATTAGTGATTTGACTTCACTTCCTTCTAAAACAATACCACATTCGTAACGTTCTAAAATCAAGTAATTTAAATTTATTTTCTTATTTGAAAATAAGATTTTCATTAGCGTTTATTTAATATCTTTGTCAAAGCAAATTCGATTTTGCGTGTTAATTTATCAGCTGCAATTACTTTTACCAACACTTTAATTCCTAAAGAAAAGACTAGCCCTTTTTTTTGTCCTTTTAATTCGTTTGTTTTTTGATTAAAATTATAAAAATCACTCGGTAAATTACCCAATTTGACTAATCCCTCAACTGTATTTGCTAATTGAACAAAAATACCGTATGAAGAAACTGTGGTGATATATCCTTCATATTCTTCACCAATGTGTTTGCTCATATATTCGGCAAATTTCATACTATTAACATCGCGCTCGCATTTGATTGCGATTAATTCATTTTTAGATGAGATACGTGCTTGTTCATCTAAAAGTTGTGTCGCAGCTTGCTGATTAGGATTGGTATTTTGTTGATTATTAAATTCATACATTCAATAAATGCGATGAACTAATAAATCGGGATAACGTCTAATTGGAGAAGTAAAATGCGTGTAATGTGAACTTGCTAAACCAAAATGTCCGATATTGTTAACACTATATTCGGCCTTAGCCATGGTACGTAATAACATGGTGTTAATTAAATCTAAGTTGGGATTATCTTGATTGTTCTTAATTCATTCTGCGATTGTGTGTGGTTGAATTTCGCTTAATTTGGAAGTAATTTTAAAGCCTAATTTTTTTGCTTCTAGTGAAAATAGTTCTAGACGTTCTTTTAATGGCTTATCATGAACACGATAAATAAATGGTCAATTACGTTTTTGAGCATAAATTGTCACAGCTTCATTCGCAGCAATCATAAAATCTTCAATCATTTTTTGTGCTGTGCCAGATTCACGTTTCTTTATTTCAATAGGTACACCTTGCTTATCAACCAAAATGATTGGTTCGGGAATATTAAAAGCGATATAACCGCGATCTTTTTTATTTTTATCAAGAATTTTGTGTAATGTTAATGCGTCATCAATCATTTGTTTCACTTGTAGTGATTCATCATGAAAGTCTACTTGTTTACTAAAATAGGCATTAACTTCATCATAACTAAAACGGCGATGACTTTTAATAATTGAAGGATAAACTTTAATATCTTCAAATTTACCGTTAGAATTTATCAACATTTCGCATGTTAGAGTTAATCTTTCTACTTGCGGATTTAGCGAACAAATATCATCTGATAAATTATGCGGTAACATTGGGATGACACGATCTACCAAGTAAATTGAACAACCGCGTTTTTGAGCCACTTCATCCAATACACTTTTGAATTTGACGTAGTGACTAACATCCGCAATTGAGACAGTTAAAACAAATTTGTCATCACTTTTTGACACATGAATAGCGTCATCAAAATCTTTACTAGTTGCAGGATCAATGGTAACGATGGGTAATTTCGTTAAATCACGACGAATTTTGCGCTGATAATCATCAATGTTCAATTTGATATCGCGTGCATAGTTCAAAACGGTATCATCAAATTCTGGTTCAACACCATTATCATAAAGGATGGATAGAATATCCACACCAGGATCACTAACATGCCCGATAATACGACTTATTGTGGCATGAGCTGAATCTTTATCAAATTGAACAATCTTAATAAGAATTTTTTGGCCATTTACCAATCCTTGTATGTTATCTAACTTAATAGGTAAATAAAACTTATCATCATCAATTTTTACGGTGTAATGATTTTCAGAATCAATATTAATGATTCCAACATAAAAATCCTTAGCATGAGAAATTACTTTAGTAACTGTTGCATCAAGTAAATCATTCTGCTTGTATTTTTCGATTTGTGCAAATTGAACGCGATCTTCATTTAAAGCACCATTGAGATTGGATTTATGAACAAAAAATTGAGCTTTAGTTTGGTTGTCTAAAGTAATAAATCCTGAGCCACTAGAAATAATAGCAATCTTACCTTCTTGTAAGTTGGACATATTAACTTTGGGAGTTCTATTTTCGGTCAAAACAATAGATTTAGACTTAAATGTTTGCTTAAAAATACCTTTTTTTATTAATTGATGAATTGCATGATAAATAACATCATTAGCAAAACTAGCTTTTGGTTTTGATTTACGATACTTAGCTAAAATAATTCCAGCAGGAATGGGACGACCATTCTCCTTGGTAACAATATCCACAATTGCTTGTTCCAACAAATCAGAATTAAAATTAGGTTTCATTAAGGAATTATTTTAAAAGCAAACAGCACGGATAGGATGATCATTAAAATCACTACCAAAAACATAACCATTTGCAATATTTTGACTAATCCGCGGTCTTTAGTTTTTTTAAAAAGTTCCAAGTCTTGACCAATAATTGCTGTCAATCCGGTGGTTGAGCCAGAACCTGATAACATTAAGCCAACGATCAAACAAATCACAGCACAAACTAATAAAAGTATTGATGTCAAAGTCATAAGTCAGAATATTATAATGCTTTATAAATTTTTTTAATCTTTAACACGTAATGATTGATTCCAGTGCGAGTTATATTAATGTTATGTAATCGCTTGAAAAGTTTTACTATTTCTAATAGAGAGGCTTCTGGATAAATTAAACGCATATTGCAATAGTATTTGAATTTTTTATCTTGTTGTTGATATAACTTAGTTGACTTTATCGCTTTAATCATTTTTATTTGTTGATTGCTAGCAGTAGTGATTTTTTTTAAATTAGCAATATCAAGATTATTCAAGCGATGAATGGCACTGTAATAATCGCGTTGTATGATTTTGTCTTCTAATTCTTGCATCGCTTGCTTTGCGCCAATAATTTTTAAAAAATCAGATATGTCCGTAGCACGCTTGATATATAAAACATAAACATAACGTCTTGATAAAATACTAATCGAAATATTAAAGTCAGCAAGAATTTTTTGAGCAATACGTAAATATTGAATTTTAGTTGAACGTATCTCTAAGTGGTAAACGCTTTTATCAATAGAACTAATGCTTCCACCGCTTAGAAAAGCTCCGATGATAAAAGAGCGTTTGGCAATTGGATTTTGAATGAATTCATCAGGAATTATGGCATCAAGTTTCAAATCTTTGCGAATTTTGTTTAAATTGGATTCAATCAAAATTTGATAAATACGTGAGTTGTTGATTTTTTGTATTTGTGAATAACCAATTTGCTGTTTAATTTTGTATTGTTGCTTCAATAAACTGCTGATCAAACGAACGATCGGAAGAAATTGTGAACGAATTTCTCATCATTCTTTCTCACTATTGATATGAACTGTTAAATTGTTGATGAAAAACGATGTTAATAATGGTTTAATTGCAGATTTTTCATAGACAGTTGTACATAATTCTTGTTTAATGCGTTGACTAAAAGTATGCATTATTTCCAAGTATTTTTAACAAACCTAATTGCAGAAAAAGCAGCAATCGTACCATCGCTTACTGCAGTAGTAATTTGACGATATTGATTTTTTGTAATGTCACCTGCAGCAAATATACCGCTAACGGTAGTACTATAATCTTGATTGACTTTAATAATTCCTTCTTGGCTGGTGATGTTTAAACCACTCAAAAATGCGCTAGCTGGTGATGAACCTTTCGCAACGAATACGTAATCTACGCTGATTTTTCTAGTGTTTTTATCGGAAATAGATTGGATTATCACATCAGTAACTTGGTTATCATTGCCATTAATAGTCAAACAATTAGAATGATAAATGGTTTCGATATTATTATGTTTTTTTAATTTAGTTATTAAAGAATCTTCAACTTTTATTTGACTAACGTTAGTACACAAATAAACGTGTTTAGCGATATTGCATAAATACAATACATCATTTACAGCGTGCTCATCAGCACCGAAAACAATAACATTTTTATCTTTAGTTAATGCACCATCACAAACGGCGCAATAAGAGACCCCTTTGTTTAAATATTGTTCTTCGCCATCAACTCCCAATTTAGTGTCAATCGTTCCTGTGGCAATAATACAACTTTTACCGTATCGCATTGAACCATCTTCACAATAAACAGCAATGTAACTCATCTTGGGTTCAACATTAGTGACACTACCATAAATGTATGTTGCACCAGCTTTTACCGCTTGCTCATACATTTTTAAAGATAAGTCAGCACCCTTAACATTATCACATCCAGGATAGTTACTAATTTTGTTAATATTAACCATTTTACCCCCCGGTATATCCTTTTCAATAAAACCAACTTTTAGATTTGCGCGACATGCATAAATTGCTGCAGTTAATCCGGCCGGGCCTGCACCAATTATCAATACATCATAAGTATTAGAGTCACCAACAACAATTGTTTCTAATGGCATTTTATCTCCCTAAGTAGTATAACATTTGCTGGTGTGAGCGTATAAAATGTTGTTTTTGATTTTGGTACTTTTGATCATTGATATTAATAATTTTACGAATTTCTTCGGTTTTTTGTGATTTCGTATGACGAAAAATTTTGAGTTTTAAAGATTGTCATCATTTGATTGAAAAATAGATAATATAAGTCTTAATTAATAAAAACAAATGGTATTTGCGTATTTTTCATATTAGTAAGTGATTAAAGAGTAATAAAATTAGTGCAACAGCGACTCACAAAGACGACATTAGATATGTTAATCAAAAAGTATAGCTACTAGCCCGAAGTGGTTCAAGACATAAACGAACGATGCCATATCACAAGAAATAACTAATTGCTAAATCACCAGATTTTTTATTAGGAACAAATTCAGCACCAATGTATAACAATAATAAACCACCAGCATTCAATAAGCCTTCTCATAAAAATAATGGCTGATGATAATTTCCGTCATTTTGCACATACATGTATGGTAAATGAATTTTTAATCAATTTGCAAAAGCTTCATTTGTTACTATTGGACCATATAATTCTTGATTAAAATAGTTACCTCATCGACCAATTATTTGACCTATTAAAATTGTGGGCACAATAGCATCTGCATAAACTCAAGTAGATACTTGTCTCACAGCGACCGGTTCAGAAAAGATATCTCGTACTTGATACTTAGGTTTACGGAGAATATACGGAAATCAACACAAACCCAATATTACAGTTAAAATTACTGCGCCTTCAATTGCCATACCACCAGTGGCAAAATTAAAAAATTCATATCATTTAGCATCACCGATCATGCACGATCATATTCGACCACCCAAGATAGATGTTGGTATACCCATCATGCAATATCAATAAAAAGGATCGACTGGTACTTTGTAAAATTTTCATAATTTGATAATAGTCAATAGAATGGCAAAGAAAAAACCAATAAATATAAATAGAGAATACCAGCGCACTGCGAATTCACCAATGCTAAAAGCAATTGGAGAAGTTGTCTCGTTTCAGATATTATCGGGTGGTATTGGTTCAAATAGGAAGTTCATTGATTAAACGATATTTTTATTATTAGAACGATTAACTTTACGATAACGATTAATGTATTCTTGAGCAGAATTATAACCAAGTAATTTTAATTTTAAATCAATGACTGTTGTTTCAATCAAATCACTAATTTTGCGGCCAACAGTAGATGGCAAACGATAATAAGGAACTTTAACTTTTTCAATCATTTTGTATTGGAGATTTTTACCTAACCGTTCAAATTGCATTTTGCTATTATCATCAGCGATGATATCAATAATAACATCAATGTTAGTTGAATCTTTGGTTTTTTCCACGCCAAACATTCGTGCAATATTCAATACCCCAAGTCCGCGGACTTCAATAAAATTTTGTGCAAGTGAATTTGCTTTACCGTATAAACGATCAGTAATTTTTGCAACGTCTACGGCATCATCAGCGACAAAAATGTGGCCACGTTTTACCAATTCTAAGGCAGATTCAGATTTACCAACTCCCGATTTTCCTTGAAGCAAAACGCCCACCCCATAAATGCTCACTAATGTACCGTGAATAGTTTTATATTCCACCAAATTTTCATTTATTCATCCAGCTACTGTAATGTACAATTCCGCAGAACGAAGCGAAGTAGATAAAATAGTGATATTAAATTTTTTAGCGATTTTCAATAAAATTTGTCGATGTGTAAACGACTCAGTGACAATCACTACGGGCGGGGTCAGTTTCAAAACGTTTGAAATCGCTTTTTGAATTTTTAGTTTGGTGCCTAATTGGCTTAAAAATTTACTTTCATTACTACTTCATAAAACGGCTGAAATAATATTTCGGAAAATATGTGTTTTACTAGCTAATTCTATACCGGTTCGATTTAAACTAGGAATTAAAATACGGTTACGCAAGTTTCCTTTGTAGAGGATCTCAAAATTAAACTTTTTAATCAATTGATTAACTTGAATATATTTACTATGTTTAACCATACTAATAAAGTATACTTCATTAACAAATTAATTAACTATGTCGTCATTAAAAGATTGTTGAATCAAACAATACTATACTTTAAGTTAAAATTAACTGTCAATGTCTCGTATACCTAATCAAAAATGGAGTCAAAAAATTATTGACTATTTTAAAACTAACTTTACATTTCGAAATACTTTATTTAAATTGATGTGGATTGTTGTTGCTGCAATCATTGTAATTACTCCTTCAACAATAATTAACGAATGAGTTCAACACGTTGCGAAGCAACAACACGTTGGTGTTTTTTATATTGTAATTAATCAGGGTGTCTCATTCAGCATGTTAATGAATTCATCTGCATTTCTAGTCTACTTGCTTCAATCAATAATGTGCTTGATAATATTTTTTGTCGTATTCTTTACCAATGAATGATATTACACTTTGCTACTATCGATAGCATTTATGGGCGGACTATTCAATGTGATTGATCGCGCTACGCCATGTAGTTTTTTATTCACCATTGATGGATACCCGCCAAATACGTTAATCCATAATGTTGTTATTGATTATTTTACTTTTGGTGGCAACACTGCTATTTTTAATGTTCCTGATATTACTATTCTTATAGGTGTAATAGGCTCTTGCGTTATCTATTTTTGTCTAACCATATATTCTTATATAAAAGAACGAAATAAAGTATCGGCTAGTTAATTTATATGGATAAAAATTTACAAATTATCTTTGAAGATGACAGTATCATTGTAGTTAATAAGCCCAAAAATTTATTAGTCCACCCCACGGTTTATAATGAAATTGATACTTTGATTGATCAGTTAAAAGATAAAATTTTTATTCATGATTTTCCCAAGTCTATTCGTCCCGGTATAATTCATAGACTTGACCGTAACACAACTGGCTTAATGGTTATTGCAAAAAACAAATTAGCATTTGATAGCTTATCACAACAAATTAATGAGCGTAAGTTAATTAGAAAATATCTTGCTATCGTTCATCGTGATTTTGAACATGATGAAATTACTATAAATGTACCCATCGCGCGAAGTCAACGAAATTTATTAAAAATGATAGCAAGCGATAAACCAACCGCAAAAAAATCAATTACCAGATTGAAAGTTCTTCAACACTTTAAAGATGCTGCTTTAATCGAGTGTGAACTTTTAACTGGCAGAACTCATCAAATAAGAGTACATTTAGATTATATTCATCACAACATTTTTAATGATCCTTTGTATGGAGAGTTTGATGGTTATACAAATTATGATCAGTTTTTGCATGCGCATTATTTATCTTTTATGCACCCCGTCACCCTCAAGAGAATTAGTTTTGAAGTCAAACCCGATGAAGTGTTTAATAGTTTAGTAAAGAAATTAAGCTAATTATTTTTCGTTAATAAAAATACGTTTTATTTTGGTGGGGTGATTGTTTTTGTTAAAAGAAATTACTACACCATTAAACTGGTACGGAGTATTAGAGGGAGATAATCTGAATTTAGAAGTTCGTCCATTAAAAACATCTAATATACTTTGTGCTTCTGCACCAATGACTCCTAAAGATCCGCCAGTCATTCCTACATCTGAGATGTAAGCGGTATTTTTGTAAATACGTTCATCGGCAGTTTGCACATGAGTGTGAGTACAAACAATCGCACTAACCTTTCCTGCAAAGGTGAGGAAAAAAGCGTTTTTTTCACTAGTAGTTTCACAATGGAAATCCACAATATGAATATGACTATTATCGTTTTTTAATAATTCGTTGAATGTCAGAAAAGGATTAGTTTGTATTTCTTTACATTCTACCGATGAACCCAAAAGATTTGTTAAGCGTATATTTAAATTCTTAAATTTAAATGTAATACTACCTTGACCTCAATTGGCGTATGGACAAGAAGTCACTAGATTAAGTGGTCGAACAGTATTGGGATAAGATAAAATGGTTTTTATTTCGTCCAAATGTCATGTGTGATTGCCAAACGTAAAATAATCAATTCCGCTTGTTTGCAAAGCATTAAAATGTTTCACGCTTAATGAACGACCATGAGTTGTATTTTCGGCATTAGCAATGGTTAAGTCAATATGATATTTATTTTTTAGTTTAGGTAATAACTCACTGATTGCGAGTCGACCTTTTTTACCAAAAATATCACCTATAAATAAAACGTTCATACTAGACTAATAGAATTTTAACATATTTCTGACAATGTTTTCTTGCTTGAAGTTTTTTAAAGCAAATTAAGTGTACTTAGTTCTTAATTTTCCTAATTGCTTTGTGATCTCCTAGCAATGTTTTTACTCCGTATGGTGCCTTAAAAGAAACGGTAATGAAATTTTTCTCGCAAGAAATTACTACACCCACACCAAAAACAACATGTTTGATGATACTACCTACTTTGTAATGATTATTTATTGGTTGATATGTATATTTATAACTATCATTAATTAAATTTGCTTGTTGAAATTCAAGATAAGATTTACTAATTTCATTGATAAAGCGAGATGGTGATAATGTCATGTTATTACCTTGAATATTATCAAATTGGGATGCAGATAAATATAGGATTTTTTTCGCTCTCGTTAATGCAACATATGCAATTCGTCGCTCTTCCTGTAAATCTTGAGATTTAAAAGATGGGAAAACCCCTTCATTAAAAGCAATTACAAACACTGCATAATACTCGCTTCCTTTTGCGGTGTGTACAGTCATTAATGTGATACCGTTTGTATTGCGAACATTCTTTTCGTTATCGGTATATAAAGATATTTCATTTAAATAATCAACAATTTTCCCATGAGGATTTTGCAATTCATATTCTTTAATAGCTACAGTTAATTCTTCAATGTTTGGTACTCGATCCTCAAAATCTAGGCTTTGTAAATGTTTATCATAATTAGTCATTTGAATAATGGTTTCAAGCATTTGCGAGATATTTAAATCTTGTTGCTTTTTAATTAATTCGTTAATTACAAACAAAAATTTTCTAATGGAGTTAGTTGATCATGGTAAATCTAAATCCTTTTCCGATAATCATAACGCTTCTGCAAAACTAATATTTTTTTGAATGGCGTAATTTTGAATAGAATCAATTGTTGTTTTACCTATACCTCGTCGAGGAACATTAATAACTCTTCGCAACGCTAATTCGTTATGAGGATTTACTACTAGTTTTAGATAAGCTAATAAATCCTTAATTTCAAGACGTTGAAAAAATTTTACTCCTCCGTAAATTCGATATGGAATGTTATGATTGACTAATTCTTGTTCAATAAAACGTGATAAGAAATTTGCCCGATATAGAATTGCAATTTCTCCGTATGTGCATTTATGTTGATTGATTAAGTCCACAATCTTATTACAAATAAAATTTGCTTCTTCTTCGCGATTATGGGAAAAATTGAAAATAGGTTTATCGCCTTCAAAATTATCAGTTAGTAGATTTTTATGAATACGATTTTGGTTAAAACTAATCAATTTGTTGGCAGTTTTAAGAATTGATTTTGTAGAACGATAGTTAAGGTCCAAAATGCACATTTCAGTTTGTGGAAAATTTTCAAGGAAATTTTTAAAAATAGCTGGATAAGCACCTCGTCACGTGTAAATCGTTTGATCTGGGTCTCCGACAATAAAAACATTCTTAGTATTTGGGTTAATTAATAGTAATAAAATCTCGAATTGAATTTTATTGGTATCCTGAAATTCATCTACCAATATGTATTGAAATAGGTTTTGTCATTTCTGACGGACAAGAGCGAATTTTGATAATAACTCATAAGTTAGGATTAATAAGTCTTCAAAATCTAAGCCGTTATGCTTTATTAATTTTGATTGATACATCTTATATGCAAATTTAACATCACGTAAATCGTTGAAATTGTATATTCCTAATGGCTTGAGTTGATCAAGCGATGTAATTAAAGATAAATTTATTTGGTTCATCTTGATATATCCAATGAGTTGTAACATTTTTAATGGTTTTATATTTTGCTGATTAATATTATGTTCTCTGAATATATCTTTTACAATTGATAACTGATCTTCATCATCAATTATGAAAAAATCTTTTTTGCGCCCTAATTTGTCAATGTCTTCTCGCAAAATTTTCAAGCACATTGAATGGTAAGTAGAAACTCAAGGTAAACGTACATTATTTAGTAAATTTAGAATGCGTTTCTTCATTTGTTCAGCAGCAAGATTGGTGAAAGTAATTGCTAAAATTTTAGTTGGATCAAAATTTAAGGTATTAATCAAATACATAAAACGAAGAGTGAGAACTCTAGTTTTCCCTGTACCTGCACCTGCTACCACTAAAACTGGACCTGTGTCTGTAGAGACTGCTTTTAATTGGTTTTTATTTAATCCTGATAAATCTAACACAAATTTTACAATGAATCAATTTCGTCAGACATTCCAGAAGTAATTTCCCCCGGTAATCCATAATTTCTTTTGGCTTTATTATGAACCCGGTTTGCCGATGTATTAGCATCACTGGAATTTACATCTATTGTTTTAATAACACAAGTGTCACTAATGTGATCAATAAAACAACGTTTTTTATTATTGATAAACATGTGAATAATGACAAATAGTAAAATCATAAATGCAATAGCATAAGAGGTTTGGAAAACGATAGAAATAGCATTAATCGTACCTAAATCGTTATTACCCAATAAAAGATTATTCAATAACTTAGATGCGTTTGCTGGTCCGATAGATCATAAAACAACTCCCAAAAAGAAATTGATGGATGCAGTAATCATTCACACACAAATTTCGCGTCGCATTAAACATAGTAAGAAATTTTTCGTTGGAATCAAATTAAATGTTTGTAATTTAAAAATTTTTTGACAAATAGTTTGTCCATTAAAGCAAAATGGACAAAATATAAAATACAAAAATGCAATAATAGTTGTTAAAAATCCTATAGCAAAATATCTTCAAGAGTGAACTAAATTCAATGCATTCCAATTGTAATTATCGGTGTGAACTAGGATTAGTGTTAATCCAGCAATAATAGCCCCAACTATTATCATGTCTATTATTCTTGCAAAAAAACGATTTGAAGCACTAGCCAATAAATAACGAGCTTTACTAGTATTATTAATTTTGGTAGTTGGAGTGAGAGAAGTAGACATTATCGTTTCACTTTAGTGGTTAAAATCTTAAGATAATTTATCTTAAATTTGAATTTAGAAATATATAAAGCAACGGGGTAAGTGTTGGCAAGTTTTTTAGAATTAAGTAGTGAATTACGACGCCACTCATTAATGTTTGTGTCCAATCATTTCTTTGCACGATCTAAAGCGATTTTTGTAGTACTGCTATTACCGTAAGACTCGTAAACACGAACAAGAAAGAAACGGAAAATAGATAAAATTATTAAATTTTTTATTATTGTCTGATTTTTTTTAAAAAATGTTGTTTTTTGATACCTATCAAATAAAATTTTATTCGCCTCAAAAATATCATATAAATTGTAAGAATACGATTGTACTTTTGTAAAAGATGCCAATTTTTTATCAATCAAAATACAACTATTAAGTTTACTAAAAATTTGATACATAAACAGTAAAGGCATATATCGATTTTTTTCTAATTCAATATGATTTTCTCTAAGCAAAGAAGTTGACAAAATGGAACGCTTCATAGATTGTGAAATAAAAAATTTTAAATCAGAATTAATTGAAGTAAATTTTTTAACAGAAATTGTCGTATTCTCATTAGCAGTAAACATGAACATATCTGCATTTTTGTATTGTTCTATTAAGGAATTTATGGATTTTACGAAATCAACGTTTAGTGTGATGTTAGACCCCATGTAATATACATATTTAGCAGTAGTCGTGGTAACGACATTATTGAAAGTAATTGCATGACCAACATTTTGATTGGAATGCCAATAAAATAATTTTGCTAATTTAGTAAAAGGAATTTTTTTTAAAATTGTGGTAACTTGCTCGGTGGCGCCGTCATTACATAAAATAAGTTCAAAATTTTTATCGGTTTGTTGTAGAAGACTATTAAGCGACTTGTCTAAATTTAATGTATTGCTATAGGCATGATAAATTATTGCTAAATTCATATATACTAATTTTTTAAATTATCTTTTTTCTTTTGATTATCATCACTAGATTCTTGCTTGGTCTCGTTCTTTGATTTATATTTTTTAATGATTTCACTCAAATCAACATTGGTACCATCAAACATACTAAACAAATTACCAAAATTTTGAGACATATTTTTAAATTGTTCACTACTATGCAAAAAGGAAGTAATGATGAATAAAATGTAATCCTCTACACTAATAAAGTGCATTTTCTTACCGATTTCTTCATAATGTTTTTTTAATTGGTTGTATAAATTTTCTTCAATTTCTAACGCTAATTTTATTTTTGCCATAAATACCCCATGTATTACGATTACGTACAATTCTACTTTTATTATATATACGTTAATAAGATTAATACATAACCTCATTGAAGTTATAAATAAAAGACAATATAATAATTTGGATAAATTAAATCTAATTTATGCTAGATATTGCACTTTTAAGAAAAAAATTCACTTTTGTCAAAGAACAAATTAATAAGCGTTACAAAGAGTATGCCGGTTTGAATCGCTTTCACGAAGTTGATAGTAAGTGGCGTGATTTGACTACAAAAATACAGAAATTGAATAGTCAACGTAATGATTTATCAGATCAAATCAGTATTTTAATGTCAAAGAAGATGTTTGATGAAGCCAATAAAATTAAATCCGATGTTCACGGTATTAAACAAACGATTAATACGTTAGAAAAAGAAAGAACACAGATAGACGATGAATTATTACAAATTTTATTTTCTATTCCCAATATTCCTCATGAAAGTGTGATTGTTGGTAAAGACGAAAAAGACAATAAATTAATTCGCAGCTGAGGTACTCCTAAGAAATTCAATTTTTCTCCGATGTCTCATTGAGATTTGGCCGAAAAGTTAGGGTTGGTAGATTTCGGTAGAGCGGTTAAATTATCGGGTTCGCGTTTTACTATTTATTGTGATTTAGGTGCTAAATTAATTCGTGCATTGCAATCATTTACATTAGATATTAATACTAAAGCTGGATATAAGGAAATGTTGCCACCGGTAATTTTAAATCCGGAAACATTGTATGGCACGGGTCAATTGCCAAAATTTGAAGAAGATTTATTTAAATTAACTAATGGTAAATTTCTTTCTCCAACTGCGGAGGTTCAATTGACTAGCTACTATGCCAATGAAATAATAAAACAAACATCTTTACCATTGTGACTTACTGCTAATACTGCGTGTTTTAGAAGCGAGGCAGGAAGTGCAGGGAAAGATACGAAAGGTGTTATTCGCCAACACCAATTTTACAAAACTGAAATGGTAAAAATTGTAGAGCCCCAAAATTCATACAAGGAATTAGAAACTATGGTAAAACAAGCCGAAAGCATTTTGAAAGCATTGAAGTTACCATATCGTGTGATTATGCTTTGTACTGGAGATATGGGATTTGCGGCGGCAAAAACATACGATATTGAAGTTTGACTACCGTCTTATGGAGCGTATAAAGAAATTTCTTCTTGCTCTAATTGTGAGGCCTATCAGGCGCGGAATTTAAAAATGCGTTATCGCGATAATAAAGGAGACAATTTAGTTTTTCCACACACACTTAATGGTTCGGGCTTAGCGATTGATCGTTTATGAGCTGCGGTAATTGAAAATTACCAACAAGCTGACGGGTCGGTACGAATTCCAACAAAACTTCATAAATATTTTGATGGAGTGAAAAAAATTAAATATGCAATGTAATAAATTTGAGTGTCCTTGTCCCGCGATCAAATGCTCGAATCACAATAAATGTTGTTCGTGTCTTCGCGCTCATATGCAATCTGACCATCCGCCCGTTTGTTTAAAAAACGTTACTTGAATTAAAACGCATGAATAAACGTGGATTATTTATTACCTTTGAGGGTCCTGATGGTAGTGGTAAGTCTACGATTATTTCAATGGTTTACGAGAAATTGAATCAACAACATTTTCCATTTAAAATTTTACTGACACGCGAGCCCGGTGGAAAAAATAATATTGTTGCTGAAGACATCAGAAATCTTCTGCTTAATAAAACCGAGTATAACATTAATTATCGTACCGAAGCTCTGCTTTTTGCTGCATCGCGGGCGCAACACGTTCATGATTTCATTAAACCTCATTTGTTAAATGGCGATTTAGTTTTGTGCGATCGATATGTTCATTCATCACTTGTTTATCAAGGTTATGCTAGAGGCATAGGCTTTAAAAACATATGGGATATTAATACTTTTGCAATAGATAATGTATTACCAGATTTGGTTATTGTCCTTATGATAAATCCTCAACAAGGTATAAATCGAATTAAAGGTGATTTACTGCGAGATAACAATCGTCTCGATCGTGAAGAAATGGATTTACATAATAAAGTTTATGAAGGTTATCGTCAGTTAATTGACAATAATCGTAATGGAACAATTGTTCAAGTTGAAGCATCTAAGAAGATTGATGAAGTATTTGATGATGTATTTCAAAATATTATAAAAAAAATCAACAAGCATTATGTCATTAAATAATTTATTAAATGCTTCAACAAAACCACATGCATTGATTTTTGTTGAATCAAAGCTTTGTTCATTAGATGATTTCATCAAAGAATACATGAAATCCATAGTTGAAAACGCAAAATGGAAAAACAAAATTGATACCAACACATATTACGATGTTATCAAAATTGATGGTTATAAAAGTAATATCAAAAAAGACGAAATTTTGCGAATAATTCAACAATTCCAACAATCTGCCGTTGAAATTGCCGGGGTTAAATTTTATATTATTTATGGAATTGAGTTTGCATCACAGCAAGCAGTTAATGCGCTGTTAAAGTTTCTAGAAGAACCACCCACAAATACTTATGCCATTTTAACTACTCGTACCATTGATTTGGTTTTACCAACCATTAAAAGCCGTTGTCAAGTGTACATTGTTCCAACAAATGAACATTCAATAATCAAGCAATTATCTAAGTATAAATTCAATGATGAAGAAATTAATATTATCAAAAATACATATTATGATATTAATGAACTAATCGGTGATATTGAATCAAAGCTATTCATTAAATCCTACTCTTTCGCAAAAGAACTTATAGCTCATCACGATGATTTAATAATAGTTAAACAACTTGCGGATCAGTTTAAAAAAATGGATTACCAGCAAATCTATTTAGTCTTAAAAATAATTAGTAACCTTATTCCAAATAATGTTAATTTATATGAATTGATTCAAAATGTAAATTTTAATCCAATTAAAATATTAATATTTGATAATCTTTGAAAGATCTTGCAAAAAATATAATGTACACAATTGTCGCGCTTGCCACACCTCCAATGAACGGTGCAATTCACATCATCCGCATTAGTGGGAAAGATACTTATAAAATTATTAACAAAATTTCTAATCAAAAAGTTTTGCACAAAGGCTATTGCGTTCAAAAAGTGTGAATTGTGAACAATGATCAAAAAATTGATCAAGTACTACTTATTAAATTTGTATCACCCAAATCATATACAGGTGAGGATTTGATTGAAATCAATTGCCACGGTGGCTATTTTCTCGCAAATAAGATTATTCAATTATTAATTAGTAAAGGTTGCCGGTTAGCTAAACATGGTGAATTTACTCAGCGCGCTTTTATTAACAATAAAATATCATTGATCGAGGCCGAGTCTGCAAATGATTTAGTGAATGCATCAAGTGAATGAGCAATTACTTTGGCTACTTCAGGTTTTAACAATGCTATGCAAACTAAATTACATGATTTTAAGAATAAAATTTTTTCGCTACTAGCACAGGTAGAAATAAATATAGATTATCCAGAATTTGATGATGTACCAGACATTAAGCCAACAAAATTCAAACAAATATTAGATATCATGATTAAAGAAATGAAAAAGATAATCAACATTTCGAATCAATCATTAATTATTCATCGCGGCATTAATGTGGGCATCGTCGGCAAACCCAATGTTGGTAAATCATCGTTACTGAATGCAATTCTAAGAAATAATCGTGCAATTATTTCTCCAATCAAAGGTACAACCAGAGATGTTATTAAGGAGAGTATAAATATTCAAGGGATTACATTTAATTTTTTAGACACTGCAGGCGTCTATAAAACAAACAAGAAAATTGATTTGTTAAGTATTGGTAAAACCAAAGAAGTCATTACTAATGCTGATTTAATATTAATGGTGGTAGATGGAACCGCTCATCTTGATAAAAACGATTTCAATATACTAAAACTTATTGGAAACAAAAAACATTTAGTCGCTATCAATAAGAATGATTTACATTCCAAATGTAACATCCATGGAATAAAAGTAAGTGCCAAGCAAGGGAAATTAAATAATTTGATAAAACATATAATTTCTATAACAAAAATTGAAGATTCTTGTACAAAAAATATGTTATTCATTATTCCATCTACCGTTTTAATAGGATTTATGCAACATTGTGTTGATAATTTGTCAAAAGCACAAGAAATAATTAATACCCATCAACCTTTTGATTTAACCACCAATTATTTACATGATGCACTTGATGATGTTTCGTTAATCTTAGGTGAAAAGAAAAATCTTGATTTTATTAACGAAATGTTTCAAAATTTTTGTGTAGGCAAATAAAATGCAATATTACGACTGTCATACACATATCAACCACGATCCGCTAGTCCAAAACGCAGATACAATTGCTGAAGCTTGTTTAAAACAAGGGATTATTTTGAATGATGTTGGTACGAATTTAGAAACATCAGCGCTTGCAATTGCTCATGCTCAAAAGCACGAAAATGTTTATGCGATTGTAGGCATTCATCCCAACGACACACATAAAACTTCATTATCACTAGTTATTACACAATTAACAAAATGAGTATTGAATAAAAAAAATAAAATTGTCGCAATAGGTGAAACGGGATTGGATTATCATTATTCAGACACTAATAAAGAACAACAAAAATTGTTTTTTATAAAGCATATTGAAATTGCTAAGGAATTTAACTTACCGTTAATGGTTCATGTTCGTGATGCGCACGATGATGCAATAGATGTCCTAACCAAATATGCTACTGGTATAAAAGTTATCATTCATTGTTATAGTGGTGACAGAGAATTGGTAGAAAAATATACTAGGTTAGGATTTTATATTTCAATCCCGGGAATAATTACTTTTAGGAATGCTCTTTTATTAAAAGACGCTATTAAAGCAATTCCACCTCAATTATTATTAAGTGAAACAGATGCACCGTGATTAACCCCCGAACCATATCGTGGTAAGACTAATTCACCATTGTATGTACCATTTGTGATAAAAGCAATGGCAAAAATTTTAAATATTGATGAAAATATTTTGCAAAAACAAATTTATACTAATACCATTAATTTGTTTAAGGTAAGTTTTTAAATGCCAATCAACTATTAAATATTTCGTAACGATAATTATTTCCAAAAAAATTATTATTACAATTCAAAAATAAACCAAAACCCTGTAAACTGGAATATTCATCTTCAGAATGTGCAGAAGCAAAATTAATACCGATAACTTTGTTATCATCGTCAATAATCATACTACCACTACTACCACCAGTTAATTCTGAAGTAGTGTTTACTCCGTAGGCTAACTCTTTTCCCAAGATTGCAATATGATAATCCTGCGGTGCGAATTGAATTGGATCTTCGGGATTGATAAGGGGATTATTTTGGCTGGCAGCAAAATATCAATTATCTATGTATGTTTGATAACAAATCCATTTAAGCCGTCTTTCGTTGATTGCTCATGGTCTTGCAGGAAAACCACCAACATGAATTGACATGTTCTTTTTATAAGTGTAATTAGAATCGGCGAATTCTAATAAGTTATTTGCTTTTGTTTGTGCATATTGATTTAAACCGTTTAATCTATTAAGAAGGGGTGAACCATTTTTACGGAATGGATCATTGGATGAAATATCATTAGAAGTACCAAAATTTACATCAAAAACATTGAAATCTAAATCACATTCGTACCCTAGTGCACTACTATAGTTCGCTAATATGGGTCTTTGTTCGGGAGTTGAAGCTAATATTGAATATGAATTAATTTGGTAAAAATAATCCGGTAAATCTTTCATTTGCTCGACGTAAGGGATGTAATAATTACTATTCTTATAATCAGGACAATAACTTAATCAAAATGATACTGATTTACCTGCAGTCGAATAATAAGGGTATGATGCTGAAACGTGAAGGTTGGTGGCCAAATAATATTCATAATCAGCATTGATTGATTTCTTGAATAACCAACCCGTACCAGCAATATATCCGATTTTACCGGGCTCAATATTTGGAACAACGCACAGCATAGAAAAAGTGCGTTCGTTAATAAAATCAGCATATGGTGAAGAGTAATCAAGATTGCTATTTTTGTTTTTGGCACAACTAGTTAAAGAAAACGGAATCAGTAGGACAACAAAAAGAGCGCTTGAAAAAATTCCTTTACAAAACTTAAGCATTATTAATTTTACCTTCTAATTCTATCATTAAGTCACGCAGATAGGCAGCTCGCTCATATTCACGCTGTTTAGCTGCTTGAAGCATTTCTTTACGTAAAATGTTAATTGCTTTAGAACGACTCTTAGAATCGGTTTTATTATTTTGAAAATAGGCTTCAATAACTTTACTATCATCTTTTGAAGATATTTCACTAGCAATTGGTTTAACAATGGTTGTTGGAATGATGTGATTTTTTTGGTTATAAGTAATTTGAATTTGACGACGGCGGTTAGTTTCGTCAATTGCAACCTTCATTGAGTTAGTTATTTCATTAGCGTAAAGAATGATACGACCATTGATATTTCGTGCTGCACGTCCGAAAGTCTGAATTAAAGCTTTTTCGCTTCGGAATAACCCAGGTTTATCAGCATCAAAAATTGCTACCAATGAAACTTCTGGTAAATCTAGACCCTCACGTAATAAATTAATACCTATCAATACATCATATTTACCGCGACGAAGATTATTGATAATTTTGGTACGATCCAGCGTTTTGATTTCATTGTGCATATAAGCAACTTTAATTTTTTGTTTATGTAAATATTCAGCAAGACTTTCTGCCATTTTAATGGTTAATACCGTTACTAAAGTTCTCTCGTTTTTCTTGATTTGTTTTTGTAATTCAATGATTAAATCATCAACTTGAAATTTACTAGGATGAATTTCGATTTTTGGATCAACTAGTCCTGTTGGTCTGACTATTTGCTCAATAATGTGGTGATGAGATTGATCCATTTCTCAATCATTGGGAGTGGCTGATACATATATAACATTGTCGATTTTACCTTGAAATTCTTCAAACTTCAATGGTCGATTATCCAAAGCCGATGGTAATCTGAAACCATATTCAACTAATGTAGTTTTCCTTGAAACATCTGTATTATACATACCGCGAACTTGCGGGATGGTCATATGTGATTCATCGATAACTAGCAATCAATCCTTACCAAAGTAATCAAATAGAGTGTAAGGAGTTTGACCCGCTTCACGAAGTTCTAAATGTCGGGAATAATTTTCAATACCATTACAATAACCTAATTCTTCTAGCGATTCAATATCGTGTTTGGTGCGTTCTGATAATCTTTGTGCTTCCAATAATTTTTTTTGCAATCGAAAGTATTTAACTCTTTGAATTAATTCTTCTTTAATGCGTTTTATTGACTCACCGCGACGGTCCACATTCATAATATATTCATTAGCCGGGACTATCACATAAGTGTTTCACCGTTCTTTAACTGATCCAGTCAAAACATCAATCGTAACGATTTCTTCAATAACATCACCTAAAAATGATATTCGAATTAAATATTCATCAGTATAACCTGGTGCAATTTCTAATACATCACCCCGCAAACGAAAAGCTCCAGGTAATAATTCCACATTGTTACGTTGGTATTGTAAGCGGATTAAATCGTATTGTAACTGTTTTAAATTTTTAGTTTGATTTTTGCTAAGGATAATACGAAAAGTGTTGAAATCATTGGGCGAAACTGATGCATAAATAGCAGCGACTGATGCTACAACAATAACGGCTTTATCACTTGCTAAAGAATTTATTGATGAAAGACGTAACATCTCAATTTCCTGATTGGTTTGTGAATTTTTTTCAATATATGTATCACTACGGGGGATGTATGCCTCAGGTTGATAAAAATCAAAATACGAAACAAAATACTCTACACGGTTATCCTTGAATAGATCTTTAAACTCACTATATAATTGTGCAGCCAGTGTTTTATTATGGACAATAACTAAAGTTTTCTTTTGAACATTATTAATAACATTTGCAATTGTAAAAGTCTTACCTGTTCCAGTGGCACCTAGCAATACTTGAGATTTAATTCCCTGTTGAATATTTTTAGTTAGCTGCTCAATAGCTTTGGTTTGATCACCTTTTGGTGATAACTCACTTGTTAATTTGAAATGATCATTATTCATAAACTGTACATTTTATTTTTGATCATTATTTGATTGCGCTTGTTTCATTTTTTCAAGTAATTCATCTTTAGCGTTACGTGCAATTATTTTTGGTTCAGCTTTTGCTTCAATTGGTGTATTTAATGCTGCGGATGATAGTGGATTGGAAATCTGTTCAGTGCCAGTAGTGACATCAACAACTATTTGTGGTAATATTGCACTTAAAGAGTTATGCAACTCTTCATTAACTTTTGGAATGTACATACGATGTAAAGCAATAATACATTGATGTGCAACATTTTTTTTCATTTGTAGAAAATGCTTATCAGCGTCTTCTACATAAATATTTAATGGACTACGCTGTTCAAGTGAACGCAATGTTACACCTTCTCGTATTTTGGTCATACGGTCCAAATGACTTGTTCATTGAAAATCCAGATTTTGAATTAATAAATCTCTTAACATAGTTTTTGATTGCTCAACACCCAACATTTCAATACGTTTAGCGATACTAATTTTTAAAATTTCATTAATTATTGCTTCGGCTTGATCAATAGTTTTTTCGTGTAGATAATTTGGACTGATTAACATCGCATTAAATAGTTTTGTATTTAATGCCTGCACCAACGGTTCAGAATTAACGTAACGTTCATTTTTAGGCGATTTATACAAACGAACTACATCATTACTAACGGTTTTAGCCATATTACGTAAAATTAATGAGTTGTCAACATTTTTTAGTATTTGATCGCGTTGTTTATAAATTAATTCTCGTTGGTTAGATAACACACTGTCATAATCAATTAAATGCTTGCGTGTATCAAAATTTAAGGCTTCCACTTTTTTTTGGGTAGCATTTAATAAACGTGTAAAAAATCACGAATCGTAAAAATCATCATCAATTTTACTATCAGCTTTTTGTTGACGGTCAACAGCGAAACGACGAAATAACGTATCTTCCAACGAAATAAAAAAGCGGGTAATGCCTGGATCACCTTGTCGTCCTGAACGACCGCGTAATTGGTTGTCTACTCGGCGAGATTCGTGACGTTCTGTACCGATAACATATAAGCCGCCTAATTCTACTACCCCCGATCCCAATTTAATGTCAGTACCACGACCTGCCATGTTAGTAGAAATAGTAATGGCATTAAGTTGACCAGCACGTGCAACGATTTCAGCTTCACGAGCATGATTCTTAGCATTAAGTAGTTCATACTTTAATCCTTTATTGCGCAAAACTTTGGTTAATTCTTCAGAATCTTCTACTGATGCAGTACCAACAAGAATTGGTTGACCCGCTTTGTGCAAACGTTCAATTTCGGCTACAACGTGATGTCACTTGCTCGTTTTGTTTTGAAAAACATAGTCATTCATGTCTTTACGAATATTAGGACGATTAGTCGGTACAGGGACAACAACCATATTATAAATTTTGAGAAATTCTTCATTTTCAGTCATGGCAGTTCCTGAAACACCAGCTAATTTACGATAAAGGCGAAAAAATGATTGATAAGTGATGGTGGCGACAATAACGTTTTCTGGTTCAATCTTGACGTATTCTTTGGCTTGAATTGCTTGGTGTAATCCCGCATTGTAGCTTCGACCCTCCATAATTCGACCAGTAAATTGATCTACTAACATAATCTTGTTATCTTTGACAATGTATTCAACACCCTCTTCAAACACGTAGTTAGCCATTAAAGCGTTTTTAATTTTATGAACTAAATCAGAGTGCTCAATGGAAAATAAGTTTTTGATTTTATAAAGTTCTTCAGTTTTTTTAATACCGCTATCAGTCAACATTGCTGAATTAGATTCGGGATCAACTTTATAATCTTCGGGTTTTAATGTTTTGACAAATTGATCAACTTGTACATACATGGAAACATCTTTTTTGGGCTGACCAGAAATGATTAATGGTGTACGTGCTTCATCAACTAAAATCGAATCACCTTCATCCACAATTGCAAAATTTAAATTACGAATAACTTTATCTTCATAATGTCGTACCATGTTATCGCGTAAATAATCAAAACCAACTTCGGAGTTGGTGGTGTAAGTAATGTCGCATGCATACATAGCACGTTTTTGGTCTTGCGACATTGCTGCAGTGTTATAACCGACAGTGATTTTTAGTGGGTTCAATGCTTGGGCACAAAATTTCGCATCACGCTGTACTAAATATTCATTAACAGTAACGATGTGTACTCCTTGCTTTAATAAAGCATTTAAATAAGCGACAATAACTAATGTAAGAGTTTTACCTTCACCAGTATACATTTCGGCAAAATCACCAAAATGAACAATTGCTGCACCAACAACTTGTACTTTGTAAGCGAATAAATTATGGACTCGATAACACGCTTCACGCGCAACAGCGAAAGCCTGTGGCATTAATGTATCTAATGAGACACCGCGCTTAATTTCGCTTAAAAAATAATCCGTCATATTTGTCAAGTCTTGATTTGACATCTTACGAAATTTATTTTTAAGAGCTTCGGTTTGATTCGCAATTTGTCGTGCTTTTTTTAAAATTCGACGGTTAGGTGCAAAAACGTTTAAGCGATGTATTTTGTGCATATACAAATATGAAAAAGTGAAGTTATTATATTAATTATTTCAAGTATTTTTTTACCAATACAATATTAATTATAATATTGTTGCTAATCAATTGCGAGATATAGTCATCATTTAAGACAACAGGGATTTAGTTTAATGGAAGAATAACGGTCTCCAAAACCGCTGATGTGGGTTCAATTCCTACAATCCCTGCCAGACGTTGAAAATGCTATTACTTCATAAAGTGTTAGTAATTTAACTCCTAAAACCGTTTTGGTTTTATGTTATCATATATAAGTCTATCATTGGCCACATAGCTCAGCGGTAGAGCAACCGGCTGTTAACCGGTTGGCCGTAGGTTCGATCCCTACTGTGGCCGCCATACATTGGCCAGTTGGTGAAGCGACTTAACACACCGCCCTTTCACGGCGGCATTCATGGGTTTGAATCCCATACTGGTCACCATGGGGGATTAGCGCAATTGATAGAGCATCTGATTTGCATTCAGAAGGTTGTGGGTTTGAGTCCCATATCCTCCACCATGGAGCGTTAGCTCAGCTGGGAGAGCATCTGCCTTACAAGCAGAGGGTCGGGGGTTCGAGCCCCTCACGCTCCACCATTTAAAACATATTCGTTTTATCACGAAACAAGAAACTTCAAAAAATCTTTTGAGGTTTTTTTATTTTTAGTGATTTTCAAAAGTAATAAGAGCACTAAAAACATGTTTTTTTTAGGGATAGATATAATCATGTCGTTTAATAAAGTCAAATAAGATGGAACGAGCAACAGATTTAATACCAGCAAGACAGCACGCATGGGAAGAAAGAACAAAAAGGATTGTGTCAACAAGACGTATTAGTAGGCCAGCAGCCGCTTTTATCTCTCGACCAATTGGCCAAACCAATACGGTTGAAGGTTTATTTAAGGGTTTTAGTTGGTTTAATCTTATTGTCGTAATAATTTTATTTGTTGCATCAATTTGTGTAGTATTAATTCCACCTAACACCGGATATCTAAAGAACGATTCACTAATTCAAAATTCGTTAGAACATATTCCGTGATTTGGTTTCTATGACATTTCAGTCGTCCACCCACTTAATATGCATGGTTATGTTTCGCTAGAAGCCATTCATTTTAATATATTTGCTATTGTATTAATGGTACTTAATTTTTCGTGAGTCCTTATTGTTACAATTGAATGTTGATTTGTTTGAAGATTTAAAGTAGTTTTAGGTCGTCATTGATTAAGATCGGTTACTATTGTTTTATTATGTGGTGCAATTTTCTTTACATTAACAGGTATTTCAGCTGTTGCAACCGATATTTTACCTATTCAAGTATCAATTGGTGGAAGTCTTATAAATAAATGATTGCCACAATCTTTCTTATTTCATGTTATGGTTTTTGACCCAAACTCATCTATTAATCCCCATTATCAATATGTTCTTTCATCTGGAAGCTGATTATTCATTTTAATTGCTTGTTTATTTGTAGTAAGTTCATTTTACGTAATGTTAGACTATAAAACCAAAATAAAAATGGCAAATGTTTTGGGATTTAGACACATTTCAGAATTGAACAAATAACCTTTGATAATTAAAATTGTTCATTTCTAATGTATGTCCAACATATATTAGTACAAGAATTATTAATAATTTATTTGTATAGATTAGGGTGCGATTCCTATTTATAATTAGTTTCGTATGTCAAATAATTTATTAGATATTCAAGCAAATTATTTTAAAATCGAAACTTTTGGAGCAGTTGATGGACCAGGCGTGCGTTTAATCGTTTTCTTACAAGGATGCAGTTTGCGCTGTTTATACTGTCATAATCCTGAATCATGAAAAACATCCAATGTTAATAAAATTAGCGTTGGTGAAGTAATTGACTTATACCAAAAAAATAAGGCATTTTACAAAAATGGTGGTATTACCTTGAGCGGTGGAGAGCCACTATTACAACTAGCTTTTGTATATGCATTGGCAAAAATGTGTCAATTACAAAAAATTCATTTGGTTTTAGATACTTCAGCAGCAAATTTTAATAATATTAATAAATCTCAATATTTGAAAATCATTAAATGTCATCCGTTGTGATTAATTGATATCAAACACATTACCGAACAAGGTCATAAATATATTACTGGTAGTGAACAATTAAACGAATTAGCATTAATTAAATTATTAGAGGGCGAAAAGCAAAATTACTGAATTCGTCAAGTTCTTGTTCCTGGTTTGACCGACAAACCAAAAGACTTGGTTCGATTGGGCAGATTTCTTAAGGGTTTGAAATATTGTCAACGATTCGAATTATTACCTTATCACAAACTTGGTGTAAATAAATACAAGCAACTAGAAATTAAATATCCTTTACTAAAAACAAAATTACCTACTAACCACGATTTATCTCTTGCTAAAATGCACATTAATAAAGGTTTAAAATAAAAAGTCACCACACACACAAATTTTATCTTAGTGCTGCTTCATTTCTGACCTGACACGATTCGTAATCTATGTTGTGATGACGATAATATTTTAACTAAAATATTAATTATTTTTGGGATTTAATCTTATTCAGATATTCATTCATTTTAAGTTCAATGGAATTATCTTGTGACAAATAATATTGTTTGTTTTTTAATTCATTTGGTAAATATTGCTGTTTAACATAACCAAAAGGATAGTCGTGAGGGTATTTATATCCACTATGTCCTAGCTTACTAGCGCTAGCATATGATTGGTCTTTAATGTGTAAAGGGATATTATATGTTTTACCCGATTTGACATCTTCTAAAGCATTGATAATTGCTTTGTAAGCACTATTGGATTTTGGTGAAAGACTCATTTCAATTACTGCCGTTGCAAAAATTTGTTTACATTCAGGCATACCAACTTCTTTAGCTGCATCACAAACCGTTACAATTCGATTACATAAGGCAGGATTCGCTAAACCAATGTCTTCGTATGCACAAGCAATTAATTGACGGCAAATCGACTCAATATCACCCACTTGTAAAAGTCGAGCAAGATAATAAATTGCGGCGTTAGGGTCGCTGCCTCTTAGCGATTTATGAAAAGCCGATTGAATGTCATAATATTCATCACCATAATCTGCGGCGAAAACATAAGATTGCTGCATAATGTCTTTAACAATATTGGCATCAATTCTTTCGTTAGCGTATAGTGTATTTAAGATATCAATGATGTTAATAGCCGCTCTTAAATCACCGTTTACTTGCTGAGCAATTTTTTCTAAAAGTTCATCGTCAAGTTTAATGTTTAGATTGATATTTTTTAGACGTTTTTGCAAACCATCAAAAATATCTTTCTTAGATAAAGGCAGTAATTCAAAAATTTGACAGCGACTGCGAATTGCCGGATTAATTGTAAAATATGGATTTTCAGTGGTTGTTGCAAAAATGTGGACGGTACCATCTTCAATGAATGGTAAAAGGATATCTTGCTTATCTCGATTTAAACGATGGATTTCTTCTAAAATTATTACATAATTACCATCAGATTTTTTAGCAACTTCTAAAATGCTTACTAATCGTTCTTTATTATCGGTCGCAGCATTATAAAAAGCATATGGTACATTTATATCGTTAACAATAGCAACCGCCAATGATGTTTTACCGATTCCAGGAACACCATAAAAAATTATTGAATATGCACTTTTTGCCCTTACCATTCGATCAATAAATGAATTTTCATTGAATAAATGTGTTTGGCCAATAATATCTTTAATCGTTTTTGGCCTTAGAGATAATGCTAGTGGTACTTTTTTCATGATTATTTAGTTGCTTTAAACATGTCACAATCTGCTTTGATTCCTTGTTTAGCAAGGTAATGGTAACCTCATTTATACATTTCACTCATGATCTTATTAATGCTTTTACCAAAATCTGTCAAACTATATTCTACTTTAGGAGGGATGACGGGATAAATTTTACGTTTGATCAATTGATCTTTTTCTAATTCGCGTAATTGCTGAGAAAGCATTTTAGCAGTAGCGTGTGGAATAGCTTTTCGGAGTCGTCCGAAACGGATTGTACCTTGTGATAAATTTCATAAAATTACAATTTTATATTTACCACCAATTAATGATAAAGTGGCTGTCACCGGACAATATTTAGAATTAGTACAATTTGATTTCATAGTATCTTTTTAGGTATTATAGCACTTATTAGTACATACTTGCTTTTTTTATATAAATAAGATAATATATAAACATAATTAATGAAAGGAATAAAATGTCAATGAAAAAAATAGTTAAAAAAACTATGACTTGTCCTTGCGGATGTTGCACAATAACTATTGTTTGTGATTCTAGCAAGTGTACTTGTAGTACTAAAAAGAAATAAGCAGTTTAAATAATATTGCTTATTTCTTTTGCGGTTACGCCCATCATGTTTAATCGTTTGAATAGTTGTTTATGATTGGATAAACTAATGTGGTAATAATCACATACTTTTTGACGTTTATTCTTAGTGTCTAGTTTTAATGATAAATATTGTAATCACGTAACTGAGTTTTTAGTGGAATCAAAATTGACCACACAACTTAAAGCATCCATTATTTGCTTGTCTGTCGCTTCTGCCACACCAAACTTTTTGCTTGTAATAGTATTATGTTTAATAAAGGCTTGTTTATAAACTGTCAATACTTTTTCTAATTTTTTTCGAATTTTTTCACCCGGTCCATCTGGGTCTAAAAATAATATTATTGGTCTTATTTTGCTGACGTTTTTAATAAGATTAATTGTGTGTTCACTTAAGGCCGAACCATTAGTTTCAATCGTGTCAACGTTAAATATTTTTTGCAATTTTTTTGTGTCACTTTTACCTTCAACAATAATGACATCTATGATGCTTTTTTTATGAAACATTAATGATGAACTTTAGGAGTGTATTTTTCGTATATTTTAGAAATCGAACCAGTTTCAGAGTAATAAACGCGAATGATGTCTGCTAAATATTCACCAATGTCAATAATGTGTAATTTCGGAATGTGTAAATTATTAACCGATTCAATAGAATTAGTTAAATAAATATCAGATATTTCTTTTGAAACAATTGCGTCAGTTAAACGTTTTATTGCAGGACTAGATAAAATTCCGTGAGTAGCAGTGACAGTAATTGATTTTGCTCCTTTACTTTTTAATATTTTACAAGCCGCAGATAAAGTACCGGCTGTATCAATCATATCATCGCTTATTAAACAATCTTTTCCTCTAACATCTCCAAGAATATTAGCAACTTCGGCGCAGTTGGGTGAAGGGCGCCTTTTATCTAAAATAGCAAGATTAATGTTCAAAGCATTAGCAATGGATCTAGCGCGTTTAACACCACCATAATCGGGCGAAACAACAACAAGATTTTTCATATTTAAACGTTTAATTGCCGCGTTTACAGTTAAAAAAGTAGCGCGTAATGTATCAACAGGAATGTCAAAGAACCCTTGAGCTTGTTCGCTATGAATATCAACAATTGCTACTCTTGAAGCACCGGTTTTTTCTAATAATGATGCAATCAATTTACTTGTGATTGGTTCACGTCCAAGAGTTTTGCGGTCTTGACGCGCGTATGCATAGTATGGAATCACTACATTAATGGTTTTTGCGCTAGCACGTTTAAGTGAATCAATCGCAATTAGTAACTCCATTATATTTTCGTTCACAGGCTTAGAAAGTGATTGAATAATTGTAATGTTGCAATTACGAACTGGAACTTCAGGACGTACTAAAATTTCGCCATCGGCAAAATGACTAATAGTTACAGGGATGGGCTTAACGCCTAGATACTTACAAACACTGTTAGTAACAATTTTGGCAGCTGACAAACCAATAATTTTTACCGAAGATACAGATTTGCGTGACATATAACTAGAATAATTATAACTAAATTACTTTTTAGATTTGATTATTGATAAATATTAAAAATTATTTGCTATTAAAAATGCATAAAATATGCATGGATATTTATCTTTGCAACTATAATTACATAACATTTATTTTTAGATTATAAATTTGCCACATTAGTACTATGAAATTAATCATTTCTTTGAATCAAAATCTCTAATGAAATATAAATTACTAGCGATTGATTTAGATGGAACATTATTATCCAAATCTAAAAAAATATCTAACGAAAATCTTTCTGCAATTCAAAAATATATTAATAGAGGTGGTACACCTGTTATCACTACAGGCCGTTCAATCGTTTCCGCGCTTAAATTTGTAGAAACAATTGATAAATTTACCCAAATTCCTAGTAAGTTTATTGTGGCCTTTAATGGTGCATACATATGCGATTTAAAAACTCAAAAAATTACTACTACTCTTATTCCTGAAGCTATTGCAAAAGAGATATATCAATATGCTCTTGAAAATAATATTGCTACATGATTCTATACTCCCGAATCAACCGCAATGAAAGGTGTATTTACATCAAAAACATGAATATTTTATTTTGCAAAAAAAGTTAAAAATGTACAACTTTTTTCAATAAAAAATGATACTAAATTAGAAGCATACAAAATTAACTTGATGTCATTTTGCAAAAACAAAATCAAATCTTTATATAAATATCTTCAACAAAAGTATACCAATACGTTAAATATTAGTTTTACTAAGCCACATTTGATAGAAATAAACTTTAACAAAATCAATAAAGGGAATGCTATTTTAGCGATTGCAAAAGAGTTACATATTAAAAATGATGAAATTGCAGCTATTGGTGATAGTATGAATGATTTACCTGTATTTCAAATCGCAGCTGAATCTATTGCTATTAAACCTAAAAATAAGCTTTTGTCTCAACAAGTAAAGCATGTTATTCCTTATCATCGTAATGCAGTTGCTGATGCAATAACTAGATATATTTTAGATACTTCTACACCTGAAATTTTATTAATTGCTTCGGATTTAGATGGAACACTGTTGACAAAGAAAGATAAAACAATTAATCCCATGACTGTCAAAGCGATTCAAGAATTAGTGGATAAAAAGAATGTAAAATTTGCTCTAAATACGGGTAGAGGAGGTGATGATTGTGTTGAAGTAATTAAAAATCTTCATATCAAAAATCATGCAAATTTAGCAATTGTGGGCTGTAATGGTTGCTTTGCCTATGTTCTAGACAAAAAAGAATATTTATACACAAAATTTTTGCATCATGATTTAGCGGTTGAAATTTTTAATGGTTATCTTGACATCAAGAACGATGTGAAAAAATATAATCGCAGTATGGGTTGCTTCATTCACACTAAACACAAAGAAGATTTTATTGATGGTGGTGTGCAAGACATGTACATTAATGATGTTGAATACATATACAAAAAATTAACGACTGATGCACCGGGATTTTTGAAAAACAATTGGGCTAAAAAGCACGATATTGAATGCAGTAGTTTAATGAATATAAAAAATATTTATAAAATTGTATTTTATTGCGATCATCCTGATGATCGCGCCCGTTTAGTTGGAATGGTTCAAAAAAATAACCCACCGGTAGAAATTTCTATGTCTAGTCAACATAATCTTGAAATTATGCCCGCAGGGTGTACAAAAGGATATGGGTTAGAACGTTTGTGTGCATATTTTAATGTGTCAGTAGATCAAACTATGCCTATTGGTGATGAACAAAATGATATTCCAATGTTAAAACTTTCACCTTACTCTGTCACATTAAAATCTTCATCAGAATCGGTTAAAAAAGCTGCCAAAATTATTATTGATACTATTCCTAGCGATTTGGTTGGTGAAGCAATTAATAATTTTGTCAATAAACCCATTCTAAATAAAATAATTAGTAAGTAAATGGACAAAAAAAATTACATTCAATTATCAAAAATTAATAAAACCTATGATGATGGTTTTGTCGCTGTTAAAGATATTAATATCAACATTACCAAAGGTGAATTTGTCACATTGCTTGGACCTAGTGGTTGTGGCAAAACCACAATTCTGAAAATGATTGCTGGCTTTGAGCAACCAAGCGGTGGCCGTATTATTGTTGATGGTGTAGATATTAAAGATTTACCGGTTAATCAAAGACCAACCGCCACTGTTTTTCAAGATTATGCTTTATTTCCTAATATGAATGTTTTTGAAAATATTTCTTACGGATTAAAAGTTATGCGCAAGACTATCCATCACGTATCTAACGAACTAAAAATTCGTGGTGAAAAAATTTATCGCGAAGCCATTAAAAAAGCAACTATTGAAATAAAAAAAATTAAGGCACAACAAATTGAATTATTGCGCGAAATTGCCAAAATTAATTCTCAATATGCATTACATTCTGAAGTGTTAAATATCAAAGATATGCGTCATCTACAATACGCAAACAAAAATGCTTATTTTTTGAGTAGATTACGTCGCGATTATGGTGATAATAGCAATTTTGAAATTTCGTTAAGTATTCGTTGTAAAGAATTTTTTCAAAAAATTAATCGTTTATTATTTAACCAATATCGACCTCCATCATATAAAAAACGCCATATGAATAAATGAGAAAAATTATTTTTTGAGCTGCGTAAATATTATTTGTTTAAATTACCATTAGATAATAAAATAGATAAATTAAATTTTCAATACAATGACTTGGATCAATGAATTTCGTATTGAGAAAATTACCCCGAAACTGCTCTAGAAACATTCGAGAAAAAAAACACTAGTGTTAAATTATCCAAAGATGAAATTAATCGTCGTGCTAATAGAATTATTGAAATGGTTGGACTAAAAGGTAGTGAGGCTAAATATCCTATAGATTTGTCTGGTGGAATGCAACAACGCGTTGCATTAGCGCGTGCACTTGTTGTTGAACCAGATATATTGTTACTTGATGAACCACTTTCGGCTTTGGATGCTAAAGTACGTCAACAAATGCAAGGTGAGCTAAAACGCATTCATAATGAGCTAAAATTAACATTTATATTAGTAACTCACGATCAAGAGGAAGCATTAACATTGTCTAATAAGGTTGTTGTTATGTCTAAAGGACGTATTGAACAAATTGATACACCAAAAAGAATTTATGATAATCCTCGGAACGAATGGGTTGCTAGTTTCATTGGTCGAGCTAATATTTTTGATGCAACATATCTTGGTAAAGATAAAATTGAATTTATGAACGAGACATTCAAAATTAGTCACGATGTAGCTAAGCGTTTTAGAGAAAATACTAAAATTAAGTTTGTAATTCGCCCCGAAGATATTTCCATCGTTAACCCACAGCGTGGTACGATTTTTGGAAGAGTAAGTCAAGTTATTTACCGTGGTTTAATGTATGATGTTAAATGCGTTTGAAAAAAACATGAAATTTTAGTGCAATCATTTAACGCTCCGCATGTAAATAATTTAATTGGTTTGAAATGAACAGCCAAAAGTATTCACGTTATGTTAGACCGCATGAAACATAATCCCAATGAGTTTAGAATCTAAATTAAATAAAAATCGATTTTTTAATGGTAAAACCTCTACGCAAAGCAAACGTTGGTTATTTATTGTGCCGTTTATATTGTTAAGTTTTGTACTAGTGTTTATACCGTTAATTATGATTGTGGTAAAAACATTTTCACCCACAAGTGATGGACCGATGTCTGAAAATTGAACCATAATTGATTTATTTATTTGACAAAAAATAATTGTTTCGCTAGTAATTGCTATCGTTGTAACCATTGTTTGTATCATCATTGCCTACCCCTTTGCATATTTTCTCGCTAGCCAAAAAAGTAAATTATATAAAGCATTAGTCATTTCGTTAGTTACCACACCTATATGAACTAGCTTTTTAGTAAAGTTAATTGGTTTAAAAACGTTTTTTGATGTGATGTATGGAGTGGATAATTCCACTTACGGTAATATTTATACGATTATTGGTTTGGTTTATCTTTATGTACCATTTATGATTATGCCTATATATTCGGTACTAATTGATATGCCCAATAATTTAATTAATGCTAGTCATGATTTGGGTCATTCTGGTACTAGTACATTTTTTAAGATAGTAGTTCCTTATACAAAAACGGCATTAATTTCGGGAATAACACTAGTATTTTTGCCAACTATTACAACGGTTGCTGTTCCACAATTCCTAAATAATGCCAATAATGGAACATTGATTGGTGATATTATTGTTGATGAAGGCCAACAAGGGCTGACTAGCGATATTGCATTAGCACGAGCTTCTACCCTATCATTAGTTTTGTGTGGAGTATTGATTGGTGGCTATGTTTTGTTTAGAGTATCTTACAGTCGAATTAGTCGTCATTTTAAAAAACAAAAGGTAAAAGCTTATGCATAAACGATCCAAATTTCATATTACTCATAACCAATTTAGCCGTCTTTTCAAACGTTGATATATATACTTTATACTTTTGCTTATTTATGTTCCGCTGATTTTTATTATTATTTTAAGTTTTAATGGTCAAACAGATCGTGGCAATATTAATTTAAATTTCAATACGCCAACGACAATCAATTATTTTGCTTTATTTCAAGACAATGAATTTATTAACGCTATCTTGAATTCAATATTGTTAAGTGCGGTTGTTGTGCCACTTGCGATGATTATTGCTATTATGACAACATTTGGTATGTGAAGGACTAGACCATTTCAAACGAAAGGTGTTTTGATGTCTGCAAATTTAACCATTATTAATCCTGATGCTATTACGGGCATTAGTCTAGCGTTATTATTCGCTTCAACTTGAATACCATTAGGATTTAATTTGGGTTTTTTTACTGTTGCTTTGGCACACATTTCATTTTGTGCACCGTATGCTATTATTACGCTCTATCCACGAATGTGTAAAATGCGCATTAACCAGGTTTTAGCTAGTTACGATTTAGGTCATTCAAAGATGTATACATTTTGAAAAATTGTTGTGCCTTATTTAATGCCAGCGATTATTTCTGCTACTGCTATTGTTTTGGCAACGTCATTAGATGATTTTATTATTACCAATTTAGTGAATGGATCCTTTCAGACGATTGGAACGCTTATGTATAATACCCGAAAAGGAATTAAAGCGTGAGTTGTCACTTTTGGTGCGTTTGTAGTTATCATTACTTTGCTGATTATTGTGATTGGTGGATTTAGTAAATATTTGAAAAATAATAAAACAAAAAAAATGCTTGATCGTGAATAAAAAAGACCATAGTTACTTATTAAAAATTTTATGTCCATTAGCGATGATGACTTTTTTTGTACCATTGCTTACTAGTTGTAGTAATAATGGCAGTATTACTGTTGCTAATTTTGAAAGTTACATGTCACCACAGCTTATGAATAAAATTCGCAGTCAGATTGGTTCGTCGCTTTCTTATGTATATTATGGTACTAACGAGGATATAGAAATGAAATTTGATCGTTATTACGATGTCGCAATACCTTCAACTTATGAAGTTATCAACCTTCTAAATGGTGATGAGTTATTAAAAATTGATTGACCAAAATTTGCTATTCCTGGTGTTAATAATGCCGATGATGCATATGCGTTATTATTTAGCGATACTACTAAAGCTTATTTAGATAATGTAAATAGCTATGTAGAAAATACATTTCCACAATGATCAAATTTCAACATTTTAAATTATGCTATTCCCTATTTTTTACAAGATTGGTCATTTGCTTATAAAGGAGATGAAATTTCAGGATTGGAAAATGTTCATAATTGAAACGATCTTATTCATCAAATTAATGCCACCAATTTAGATGATCGATTCAAACCGCAAAAAAATCCTAAAATGTCTATGGTTGATGATTCTAGATCTGTATACAGTATGTGTCGTTTATTAGAAACGGGTAATAATGTTAATCCACCCGATGGCAATGTTTCTATTGATCAGTTTAAAAATACATATCGAAAAATGACTGATCAATACAATAATGGCAAAAGTTATTTTTATTTAAATACTGATTCAGCTAATGTTTTATATACTATTGCTGATCCTAATGGTTCTAACGGGGGAATTGCTTATAACGGGGATTTGTTGTATGCAGCTCTTGGGGGTGGTAATTCTGAATGAGACGACCAATGAAATGATGATAATTTTCATATTGTTAAACCTGATGCCTCGCCAGTTGCATTAGACATGATGGTAATTAACAAACGTGTTGCTAAAAAAAGTAATGATAAAGTCAATGATATTTATCAAATTGTGAAGAATATTTGTTTGGATGGTGCTACAAGTAATGACATTAGTTTGACAGATGATAATGGGAATTATGTTTATGGTCCCATGATGAATTTTGATTTTGTTTTATATACATCAACACTTAAAAAAATTGATGATTATGTCATTGATCCTCAAGGCTATTTTTCTGAATATTCGGATTCGGATTTATTGAAAAAAATCTATACCATTGATCCCGATCGGTTCACAAATAATACTTTGATCGAACAACCTATTTCTAATATTGATAAATCCAATATGTATGAAGCTTATTTGCGACAAAAAGAATCTTTGTAGTTATGACAACGACAAGAATAACATTAGCAATTGAAACAACATGCGATGATACTAGTATTGCGATCATGAAGGGTCGACAACTTTTATCATTAGTAACAAAAACAACTGCCAAACAACATGCTAGTTATGGGGGAATCGTACCCGAAATCGCTGCTAGAGGGCACGAACAAAACTTATCATTGTGTTTTTTAAAAGCTATTAAACAAGCAAAGATTTATGTACATAAAATTACCAAAGTAATATATGCCAGCGAACCCGGGATGCCGGGATCATTGCACGTTGGTAAAATTTGAGCACAATCAATAGCTTATCTACTAAATGCTGAATTGATTCCTGTTAATCACATTATCGCGCATTTGTTTGCTTTTGCTATTGATCGTAAAGAACCAATTAAATATCCATTTATTGGATTAGTAGTATCGGGGGGACACACAATAATATACTTATTTAAAAATATTAATGAGTATCAAATATTAACTAAAACCGCTGATGATGCTGCTGGAGAGACATTAGATAAAATCGGAAGAACATTAGGTTTTAAATATCCAGGAGGAATTGCAATTGATCATAATTATCAATCGCGAAATGCTAATGTCAAATTAATCAATCACGCTGATCCTACCAATGATTTTAGTTTTTCGGGTATAAAAACAAAAATACTTAGCGATTATCAAAAAAACAAAAACACTAAAATTACTTTAGCATCTAGTGCCTTGAAATGGATCGTTGATGATATTTTAATAAAATTAAATTTTTATGTTAAAAAATATCATGTTACTAATATTGTAGTGGGAGGTGGCGTTAGTGCAAATCGATTATTACGCAAACTTTTGACACAGAAATACCGTCGTGTTCATTTACCGTTACTTCCTTATTGTCAAGACAATGCAGCGATGATTGGTGCTTATGGTTATTTAGCTAGTATTAAAACTCTGCGATAAGAAAATAAAATAATCTTGATAAATATTCATATTGGCACATAAAATATTTTTGGCAAATAAGTGACTTTTATTTTGCCTTTAATTTTTAAAGGTTGAGAGTATTTTAATGTATAAGCGTTTTTAAAACCTTTGACTAGTAAATAAAATATTCCTCCAATAGCATTATCGTGATTGTTGATAAAAGTAATGGTGTTAATCCAATTGTTAAGTTTTTTCTCACTTCAATTCATGTTGCTCGATGAATCTTTCCGATTAGAACGGTATAAAGCTAAATTTTTATTAATAAAATATATATTTTTAGCAAGAAATAAACTTTGGTAATATAAATTGACATCTTGATAGTAGGTGTGCTCACTAAGATTTTTAATTTGATAAAAAATTTGGCGAGCATAGAATTTACCTAAAGGCATCAAATAAGGCGTTTTAAATTTATTGATATTTTTAGTAGAAATATTTCATTTTTTACTTCGTATGTTTAAGATGGTTTTAATTTTTTTACATCTATTTTTACCATTTCAATATGCAAAATTACCAAGCACAATGTCAGCACCAATATTTGCGGTAACATTAAAAAAATGGGTTAAACATTTTTTATCCAACGCATCATCAGAATCCAAAATCGTAATGTATTTACCCAAAGCTAATTTATGCTGCTTCACATAATTAACAACACTGCCTCAATTACCGTTAGGTTTAGTATGAAGTGTTATCGAAATATTGGGATGATTAATCGTTTTTAAGTGTGTGCTAATGTCTTGGGAAGATCCATCATTAATGACTAGGACTTGTATAAAGATATTTTTTGGTATGAATTGTTGATTAATCGAAATGAGAGTATCATTAATATAATTAATGGTATTGTAAAAAGGGATGATTATTGTCAAATCGTAAGTATCATTAGAATGCATAATATCTTCACCTATTATAAATTAAGCTACGTATTTATTTAGTAAACCTTATTTATGAAAAAATTTGAAAATACACGCAAACATGATGGGAATATTACGTCTCAATCTTTTAAATATGAAATTCCATATGTTTATTATCATCCATTAAAAATTACCACTGATTCAATAATATTTGTTTATGTTGGTGGTAATGGTTCTACAATTGCCTTATTCGATTTAATGAATTATCCACTTTTTGATCAACATTATTTATTTGCGTTCGAACGGATGGCTCATGGTAATAATCGAAATAGAGCCAAGCGTTTTTATCCGTCTTACATTAAAGAGTTAGATATCGTGCTTACACAAGTAAAAACGCTAATACCAAATCACAAAATTTATTTATTGGGTGAATCTTGAGGGTCAGCATTAGCTTGTTTGTATCTTAAAAAATATCCTAATAAAATTGCTGGTGCTTTTATTTGAAATATGCCTTACAAAATTAAAGATGCAGCGGCAACGTCTTGAGGACATCGCTTGCGTTTATTTTTTACCAAATTAATTCCATCATATTTTTTGGGAATCCAAACATATGACTCTAAACCTAATAATCCCATCGACAAACTTTCTTCAAATCCGTTATTAATTCGGATTACTAAAGTTGCAAGCGCCAATAAGCCTAGTAATAATGTTAGTGATATAGCGGCATGATTGAGTTTTAAACCTGCATGAAGATTTATTGTTAAAAATTTTAATAATGATAATTTGCAATTATTTTACTTTCAATCAGGCGAAGATTTTCTGTGCGACTACCAACGATGAAAAAGAATTACACAGCAATTCCCAACTTCCAAACACATTATTAATTATCCTAGAGGATATCATATTTTATTCTTGGAAGAAAACAATCAAGTGAACATTCAATTATTTAATGATATTTTAGCTAGAGTGTAAATTATTCATTTCAAATTAATTGTTAGGACGAAAAAGATTTAATTAATTTAATTTTGCTCTTAGATCAAGGGGGATAAAATAAATTACTATCAATTTTAGAAGTAGTTTTCACTAAAGAACGATTATGTGAAAAGGTATTAAAACCGTGAATACCATGATATGAACCCATACCACTTGTACCAACTCCTCCAAATGGTAAATGTTCATTAGTGATGTGCATGATTGTATCGTTTATGCAACAATCGCCAGATTGGATTTTGCTTATTAAAAAATTGATATGCTTTTTGTGTTGGCTAAAAATATACAAAGCAAGTGGTTTAGGTAGACGCAATAATTTATTAGTAATATCATTCAATTTTGTATACGAAATTATTGGCAAGATTGGTCCAAAAATTTCTTCATTCATCAGTTTATTTTGAAAGTTTTTTATTGATATTAATGTCGGTTCGACAATCAATGAATCAACATCACTCTTTCCACCATAAATAATTTTTTGATTTGTTAAAGTTTTGACTAACCGATTGAAATGTTGAAGATTAATGATTTTTGGTATATTTTTATTTTGAATATTGTTTGTACCATGAAATTTTTCAATATAGTAGATTAATTTCTCAATTAATTTTTCTCGTATACTTTCATGAACAATTAAATAATCAGGTGCAATGCAAGTTTGACCACTATTCATTAATTTGCCACGAATAATCCTTTTAGCTGTAATTTCTAATTTGGCAGTTTCATCAATAATGCACGGAGATTTGCCACCTAATTCTAATGTTAATGGAGTTAAATTAGCCGCAGCTTGTTGCATAACAATTTTACCAACACGTACGCTACCTGTGAAGAAAACATAATCATAGGTGGGTTTCATAATATCTGTATACGATACTTGTGAAAAGTTAACGACAGCTACATATTTTTCATCAAACACCTTGCGAATAATATTGGTAATAACGCGATTGACATTGGGTACATATGGTGAAACGTAAAGAATAGCTGTATTTCCTGCGGCCAATGCATCAATTAATGGAACTAATGCCAATTGAAACGGATAATTTCATGGTACGCAAACCAAAACTACACCGTATGGCTCTTTTAAAATATGAGCACGCGACAACAAATTTAAAATATTTTTACGAACATGTTTTGGTTTGGACCAATGCTTAATATTTTTTAGCATGGTTTTGATCTCGTTTTGTACTAAAAGAATTTCACTAATATATGACTCCGCTTCGGATTTGTTTAAATCAACATTTAATGCAGCAACAATATCAGTAAAATGATGGTTAATTGTTTCTAAAAGGTGTCGTAGATGTGTTTTACGATATGTGATATTTTTTGTAATTTGTGTGTTAAAAAAAGCTTTTTGTTTTAAAAATACACGGTTTATATAATTCATTAATTGGGAAATAAAAATTTAATTGGATTTTTACCCACGCAACTAATGCATCAAATTGATAGTAAATAAGTAAGTCATACAATGTATTCCAAGCCAGAAGGGACATTGGAATTAACAATGGTGTAAATTACAATATAGTCAGAAATATTAAACAATAATATGCCAAATATTATTAGAAGATTATGGTTAGATTTAGCGAGTGAAACAAAGCCAGCTCATAAACTCAATGATAATACTAATAGATATAAAGGAATTGCGATGGTGTAACGAATATCATTGTTATTATTAATTTGTGAAAAAATCGCTATATAAAAAATTATGGGAATTAATAAAATAAGTAACAAAATTAATGTGTGATTTAAAGCGATTTTTTGTTTTTTTAAAAGAAAAATTACTATTAGGATATGTGTTACAAAGAAAAATGCAGGTCAATAATCTTTTACCATGGGAATTAATTTAGCACTTTCTGCAAAGGCACAAAATAAAATTGCAATTATGATCAGGTAATATTTTTTCCAAGATGCATAAATTCCATTTAATCCTTCTGAAAATAATGGTCAAATTGCCATTGATAAGATGAATACAACTGATAATATACCAAAAACAGAACCACTTACATTACATAAATCAATTGCAAATATTAAGACAAAAAAAGATAAACAATATATTGAATAAGTAAGATCTAAAATGGCATGATTATTTTTTAGCGATTTCATGAATGTAAATTATACGATAATGTTATTTAAAAAATCATTTTGTAATTCCGTAAATAGGTGTTCCTTAGATTCACTCCCCGACGATTTTAATGATTAAAACAAATATAATTACTTAACATTATGAATCGTGTCAAAATCTTTATTTCGGGTTTAGTCGCTTTACTAATTTTACTAGTATTGATTTGTGAGATTTTAATTTTGTGTTTTATTTCTGATCGGACTATCATTGTTTACATGATGATGGCAATGTTTATTGTGGAAGTAATATTTGCAGTTTATATCGTTAATACCAATCGTCATGCAAATACAAAAATTGGCTGATTAGTTGCAATCTTATGTCTACCAATCGTGGGGTGTTTGTTGTTTGTGATCTTTGGAGTGTTACCCTTTAATCAAAAAACGTGGGTTTCTTATAATGCTGATCAGGCTAAATTTATTAAATATGAGAATTATGAATATTCTCAAACAGTTAAAAAACGCAATGATGATAGTGCAACCTTATTTAGTTATTCATTAAATTGTTTCTTACGACCAATATATCTTAATAATGACATGCAACTAATTACTAGTAACGCTCAATTTTATCAAGAATGTATTTCATCAATTCGCAGCGCTAAAAAATTTATTCATATTGAAACATATATCATTCATGATGGCTTTTTTTTAAGAACTATATTTTGCGAATTAATTAAAAAAGCGCAAAATGGTGTCAAAGTTAGATTTTTATATGATTGGTATGGTTCGTATCGTAAATTCCCTTATTCCATGATTAAAGAACTTAAAAGTAACGGGGTAGAAGTGGGAGTATTTAATCCTAAAGGCTTTAATATGTTCAAGGGAGCGACAAACTACCGTCTGCATCGTAAAGCCATTATTATTGATAATGAAACAGCTATTTATGGTGGATCAAACATTGGTGATGAGTATTTAAATATTAGTAAAAAAACCGGCCATTGAAAAGACTATAACTTCATCATTAAAGGCGAAATTGTTAATACCATTAATTTGGGATTTTGCACTGATTGAATTGGATTTACTGGATCAACTGTATCTACTGAGCAAAAATTAGCTTTTCAAAATCAAATTGCCGATATTCTTTCGATTGTCAAGAATGAACAAAAAATCGAAATGCAGTTTACTTCATCTTCGCCGAATTATCAAGAGAAGGGTGTAAATGACACGATATTTAGTCTTTTTTCTAAAGCCAAGAAATCAATCAAGATTATCACTCCATATTTTTTGCCAACTGATACAGTAATTTCAACTTTACAATCAGCTGCTTGAAGTGGCATTAAGGTGGATATTATTTTACCTGGACAAAATGATGATAAGGACTTCATTCTAGCAATGAACCGTTTTTCTTATAACAAATTGCTTAATACCCACATTAATGTTCATGAATTTGACGGGTTTATTCATGCCAAAATTATTATTGTTGATGAAACGTTTGTTTTTATTACTAGTGCTAATCTTGATTTTCGTTCGCTATGAATTAATTTCGAAAATGGCATTCTGATTAATAACGAAGTATTCGCAAACAATTTGCAAAAAATATTTAATCAAACTTTATTGCAATGTAATAAGGTTGATCAAAAATTTGTTAACCAATTCAAGTTATTTAGGTACAACATTCTTTATTGCGCATTGAACTTTTTTCGTCCAATGTTTTAATGACCATCATTACAAATATTGTGCTATTATTAACGTAGTTAATTTAAGAGGTATTAAATGAAATCTATCATCGTAAAAATTATTGACCCTATCGGCATTCACGCTCGTCCCGCTTCCAAGATTACTAACGAAGCAAGCAAATATAAATCAGATATTACTGTTCATTTAGATGGACGAGTAGCTAACGCTAAATCATTAATTAATTTAATGGCTCTTGGAGTTAAAGTGAATAATAAAATTGAAATTCAAGCAGTTGGTTTAGATGAGCAAGCAGCTATTGATGGTATCCAACGTGTTTTAAGCGAAACTAAACTAGTTTAGTTATTAATATGTCATTAATCCATATCGTGTATTTAATAGTAGCGATTGTTTTTGCTATCGCTACTATTGGTATGGGGTTTGTTTGCTATTGAACTATGCGCAATAAACCCGACCCTAATCGATTAGAGTCAATGGATTGATTTAGCAAATGAATAGTTGGCAATCGTATGCTTTTATGCATGATGTTGACAGTAATTCTACTACTTACAACTATAGCATTAACTGCTGCGGCATTGGGTTGAGACTTCCAATTTAATCAACCCGATTAATTATTGGCAGTAGTATAATCATGAGTGTTAAAATCTAGATTTTAGTTATGATAAAAAAAGATTATTGCGTTATTGGATTGGGCCGTTTTGGTACTGAAGTGGCTTTACAATTGCACAAGCTTAACAAAAATGTTATGGTTATGGACATTGATAAAACCCTTGTTCAAAAAGCGGCCAAAATATACGAGTTAGCCGTTGTATGTGATGCTAGCGATATTAATTCGTTAGCAGAAAGCGGTGTAGCAAATGTTAGCACGATTATTGTTGCGGTTAGTAATATTGAATCATCTATCATGATTTGTGCTAATTTGCGTGAGCTTGGACATAAAGATATTGTGGCGAAAGCAATTAATAATGTTCACAAACGTGTACTAAAAACAATGGGTATTCCACGTGTAGTAATTCCAGAAATTGAGATTGCTGATCGTGTTGCGTTTCAATCTATTTTCAACGTTGGTGTAGATATTACAAGTATTGGTGCTGATTTTTCATGAGTAAAAAGTATTGTCAACAATAAATTGATTTTAAATAAAACTTTAGCGGAATTAAACATTCGTAAAAAATTTAATATCACTATTATGATGATTCAACGATTAGGGAGAGTTATTTTTCCACCTACTAATGAAACCAAATTCGAAATGGGTGATGTGGTAACGTTTATGTGCCATGATAATCAAATTGCAACGGCATTAAAATTCTTTGTTCGTGATAGTAAAAACAATGAGTAAAATCATTGAACCTTCACTACTAGCTTTTGATTCAGCTTCAATAAAGTCGCAATTATTGGCTGTAAAGCAGTTAGGCACTACATATATTCATTATGATGTCATGGATGGTAAATTTGTACCTAACAAATCTTTTGGTACCGAGCATTTACCACTCATCAATGAATTGGGATTAAAAGCTAACGTTCACCTAATGGTTAAAAAACCTTTAACATTTATTAAAGATTTTATTAATTATCCATTAAATAGCATTGTCTTTCATCCTGAAGGAGTTTGCAAATGACAAACTGCGATTATTTGTCGTTATTTGTCAAAACATCACATTCCTTATGGATTAGCCATTCACCCATATAGTGATCCTGATAGATACCAAGCTATTTTAAAAACATGTGATTATGTCTTAGTTATGGGAGTTATTCCTGGTAAAGGTGGACAAGCTTTCATCCCGCAAACAATTGCTAATTTAATTAAAGTAAAAAAAATTAAAACTGATTTTAATCCCAAGCTAATTATCCAACTAGATGGTGGAGTAAACGATCAAATTATGCAGCAAACTGCTAATTATGTAGACCACTTTATTATCGGTACATTTTTAATGCACAATCCGCAAAACATGCCAAACGTTTTTAATCTTGCTAAACAATTATCGTAGCAAAGATATCTTAAGATTTAGTTGTAGATTCGGGAGCGGTACTGCTACTAGTTGATCCGTGTAAATTGCGACCAAAACGCTTGTGTGATATAAAACTAGCGGTTTGTACTTTTTTAGCGATTTCGGGTAAAACAATTTCTTCGTCTTTTTTGCCAACAATGGATAATGGCTGATCATTAGCTTCAGCAATCGCATCACATAAAATTGATAGTAATAAATATACGGTACGTACAGACATTGAATTAGCGGGAATTAAAAAATCAATTTCATCAGGATTAGCATTTGTACTGGCAAAAGCCACTACGGGAATTTTAAGATGTTTAGCTTCAGCTAAAGCGTTATGTTCAATGACGGGATCAGTAATAACAATAGCTTGAGGTAAACCACGCATGGTCCTAATACCACCCAAAAATTTACTCATTTTTTGTGCTTCTTTACCAATCATTAATTGCTCTTTTTTTGAATATTTTTTGATCTCATCACTAAGTTGAAGCGCGATTAAATTGTTTAATTTTTCAATGGATTTGGAAATAGTTTTAAAGTTTGTTAATGTTCCACCTAATCATCGTTGGTTCACATAAAAAGATTGAACGCGTTTTGCCTCGTTTTTGACATGTTCTTTAATAACGTCACCACGTGTACCAACAAATAAAACGCGTGCACCATCTTTGGTAATATCACGCAAAAATTGATAAGCACGATCTAAATAAACTAAAGTTTTTAAAATATCAATAACTAATGATTTACCAGCGCGTTTAGGATAAACGAACGGTTTCATTTTGGGATTGGAATAACGTGCATAAGTACCAATATGAGCTCCTGCTTCCATAAGTTTAGTAGCAGATACTAATTTACGGATGCCTGCATCTTTATTGGCCTCAAAAAAAGCATCAATTTTCTTCTCAATAACATCACGAGAACTTTGAAATTCTTTAACGGGATTATTACCAGCATCAACTGAAGTAGCATCAATATTCTTACTTTTTACAGTTGTTTCGCTTTTACGTTCGGTTTTGATGGTTTTTGGCATTGATGACTTACTATTTGGAGACATATTATAAGTAGTTATTAATTATATTTAGCATTTAATCGTTTGATTTCAACTCGTTATATTTGATATCCACGATGGTAATACGACCAAACATTTCTAATTCTATACCAGCTTGACCTTTGGTATTATCAAGATGTTTAATTACACCACTCAGTCCTGCGAATGATCCTGATGTAATCTCAACGGTGTTGCCAACTTGTAAATTGGTTGTATAAATTTTTTTAACTTCTTCTTGTGGTGCGGCAGGAATCGCTGTTTCATTAACACTAGTACTTGTAGTACTAGGGGCACTTGTTTGATTTTCAACAGCACGATATTCCTCAATGGTGATTGGAATGGGCATAGCACCCCTTCCTGACGATCCCACAAAACCCAAAACACCCGGTGTGTTGCGAATGGCATATCATACTTCTGGATTCATGATCATGTTAATAAAAACATAACCAGGAAATTTGTTCACGATTTTGATTTTTACTTTTTTGTATTTACCATTAGGTAACGTTTGTCAGGTTACGTTTTTAGTATTTTTTAAATTTTTGGGTAATGCTTGATCAGTTTTGTCAAAAATTTCTTCTTTAACAATTTTGTCCTTAAATACTCTGATTGTACGAACGTATTCATCATAATTGAAATTATGAATTTTTTCTCGTAGTGCATCAATGATAGAATCTTCTTTACCACCAATAGCAGTAATGATGAATCATTGTAAATTTTGTTCAATGTTTTCGTTGTTAGACATGTAATATTTATTTCTTTCCTAAACTAAAGTAAAGACTATCAATTCCTAAAAAAATGACACTGATAATAGCACAGATGATGATGACAGTAATAAAGATTTTAATGACATCAACATAGTGCATTCATGTTACACGACTAAACTCTTTACCTAAACCAAAAAATCATCGTTTTAAACGTAAACGAATTGGTTGTTTAGGGTTTTTAGGTGATGATTTATTATTTTCTAAAGAAGTAGTTTCTTTCATTATCTAGTTTCTTGATGAATGGTAACTTTTTTACAGTGTCGACAATATTTTTTTAATATTAATCGTTGTTTACTATTTTTGCTACGACTAATGTGATAATTGCGTGCGTGGCAGTCTTGACAAATCAAAATAACTTTTTCCGTCATATGTTCTACACTTGGTGCTTTGAAAAAAAAAAAAAAAGAGTTAATACTCTCTTTGTCAAGCGTGCATATTATAACACATGCTAACTATTTATTATTCAGGATATTTCACTGGTTTAACATAGCTTTTAATTAGCGCTACTACAAGTAGTAAAAAAACGGCTATTGCAGATAACGAAGATAAAACAATTAAAATAAATCCACCAACTTCCCAAGTTTGTTTATCAATACTTACAGGGTCTGACCATTTTGGCAAACCCGATTTCATTCAAGTTCGCAAGTTTGATGGAAATTGTCCTGAAGTAGTTGTAAGAAACGGAAAAGCCGCAAATAATAAGACGATTAGTGAAACATTAGTAATAAGAATTACCCGAATCATGCTAATAATTATTTTGTCAGCACGTCTAGATAAGTCAATCGCGCATACTCGGTACATGATTAATCCTGTTAAAGTAAAAGCAAGAGAAAAAACAAAAACACTAATAATGATGACTCCGTTTGTCGACAAAGTAAGACTAGTAGTGGTTTGGTTAAGTGTTTCAGATTTTTCTGTAATCCATTCATATAACCCGCTATAGATATAACAAATATTACTATTGTTTTTATCTATTGCATTAGTGATGGGGTAATAAATTCCCAAAACACTAATCAAAATATAGCAAGCAATACATAAGATAAAACCAAAATACAAAAATGTTTTACAAGCAGCCACAATATTATCGCGATGTTTGCGGTAATCTAATCTACTAGTTTTTTCAACCATAATTTGGCAATTTGTTACTTTCTTTTAATTAACCAAGATATTATAAATGTTAATTTAATAATTTTGTGATAAAGTGGTTATATTGATGTATCGTCATAGTACGGTTTTAAACACTAGTTCCGCATTATTTATTACCATTTTTTCCATAATAAGCATTTTTGTACATTTCTTTTATTTCGGTAACTAGTGGATATCGTGGATTAGCAGTTATACATTGGTCATCAAAAGCATCCAAACTCATTTGATCTAACACCGCTAAAAACATTTTTTCGTTAATGCCGTATTCTTGAATAGATGATGGTAAATTTAAAGTTTTTTGCAATTGCGAAATTTTGTCAAGTAATTTGGTTACTTGAGCTTTTGCTGATGGTGCTTTGATGCCAAGATGTGTTGCAAATGTTGCGTAATTTTCTAGTGCTGTTGGGTATTTATATTGGGGGAACACACACATTTTACTAGGTGCATAATCACAATTAAATTTAATCACTTCTTTAATTAGTAAAGCATTAGCTATACCATGAGGAATATGAAAATAACCACCTAGTTTATGTGCCATGGCATGACACACACCTAAAAAAGCATTAGCAAAAGCGATTCCTGCCATACACGCAGCATTAGCCATGTTATCGCGTGCTTCATTATCAGTCATTCCGTTTTGATATGCCCGTGGTAATCATGTGAAGATCATTTTGCCCGCTTGGTAACTCAAACTGTTAGTGTAATCACTCGCCATGCACGAAGCCAATGCTTCTAATGCATGTGTTAAAGCATCAATACCTGTCGCTGCGGTTAATGATGGTGGCATGTTATCCATTAATTGTGAATCAATAATTGCCATTGTTGGCATTAGTTGGTAATCAGCGAGTGGATATTTACTACCAGTAGATTCATCTGTAATAACAGCAAATGGTGTTACTTCACTACCAGTGCCAGCAGTAGTAGGAATAGCAATAAAATGTGCTTTAGTATTCATTTGGGGAAATTGTTCAATTCGCTTACGAATATCCATAAAGCGCATTGTCATATCGGTGAATTTTATTTTGGGATGTTCGTATAGCAATCACATAATTTTGGCGGCGTCAATTGGCGAACCACCACCCAAAGCGATAACAACATCTGGTTGAAATGATGTCATTGCTTTTGCACCAGTATAAGCACAAGCAAGAGTGGGATCAGGACTAACTTCATAAAACGTTGTATGCGTGATGTTTAATTCATCTAAATATTTTGTTAGATCTTTCACATAGCTTGTGTGTTCGTATAAAAACTTATCAGTCACAATAAAAACACGACTTGCATGATAGTCATCTTTAAGTTCTCTAATGGCTACTGGTAGACACCCCCTTTTGAAATAAATTTTATTTGGTGTTTTAAACCACAACATATTTTCCCTCCGATAAGCTATTGTTTTGATATTTAATAAATGTTTAATGCCAACATTTTCACTAACACTATTGCCACTTCAAGTTCCACACCCTAATGTTAGTGAGGGCGGGAGTTGAAAATTAAATAGATCACCAACACCGCCAAAACTAGAAGGTGAATTTATTAAACATCTTCCGACGTTCATTTGGCTTTGTCAGTAATCGATTTTGGTTTGATTAGAACTATTAGGATCAATGAATAATGATGCAGTATGACCTAAACCACCATTATTCAGTAATTGTTTAGCGATGATGACACTATGATTAAAATCTTGACTTTGATACAAAGCAAGAACTGGACTTAATTTCTCATGAGCAAAAGGTTCGTTAATGCTGTGATCAGATACTTCACCTACTAATATCCTAGTTTTTGATGGAATTTTAATTTTAGCCATAGTTGCAATCTTGCTAGGTGATTGACCAACAATCTGTGGATTTAGCGAACCATTAATTAAAATGATTTTACCAACGGCTTTAGTTTGTTGGGTATTAAGAATATAAGCGCCTTGGCTTAATAATTCTTGTTTAAATTGCATGTAGATACTTCGATACACAATAACCGCTTGTTCTGATGCGCAAATCATCCCATTATCAAATGACTTGGAAGATAAAATACTTGCTACAGTCATTTTAATATCAGCACTTTCATCAACAACCACCGGTACATTTCCTGAACCAACACCAATTGCTGGTTTACCCGATGAGTATGCAGCCTTTACCATTCCTGGTCCACCAGTAGCTAAAATTAGATCGCAACACTGCATTAATTGCGTCGCATTTTGCACGCTAGGTTCATCCAGTCAATCAATAATTCCATCGGGTGCTCCAGCTGCAACTGCAGCTTCTAACATTAGTTTGGCAGTAGCGATGGTACAATTTCTGGCGCGAGGATGGGGACTAATAATCAAACCGTTACGTGTTTTTAAAGCAATTAATATTTTAAAAATAGTAGTAGAAGTAGGATTGGTAGTAGGGATAATTGCTGCAATTACACCAACGGGTTGGGCAATTTTGTAATTCATATAATATGGATCGCTTTCTATTACCCCACAGGTTTTTGCGTTTTTATAGGCATTGTAAATATATTCACTAGCGAAATGATTTTTAATTACTTTATCTTCAAACACTCCCATATTAGTCTCATCAACTGCTAATTTTGCTAATGTAATTCGTGCTTTATTGGCTACACTGGCAACGTGTGCAAAAATGTGATCAACTTGTTTTTGATCAAATGTTGCAAACTGTTTTTGTGCAAGGCCGACACGTCTATATTTTTCAATTACATTCATGTTTTTAAATGGCTAAAAAGCATAATAATTTTAACAACATTTTTTAACATTTCCACAATCTGACTTACTAAAAATGGTGCTTTTCTCAAAGGGGTGAAATATTGTGAAATCAATAACACCCAACACAAATTATCAGTACATGCGAAAACATCCAAATTCCATCATGACTAAAAACACGTTATTTACTATAATTAGTACCACTTCATGGAATTTAAATCAAAAATCAAAAGGATCAAAGATCCTGATACATCAAAAGAATTAGTTATTAGTAACTTGTATGCCGATAAACAAATGATTGAAGCTCATCGACAACGTTTAGTAAATATTTTTAAAAACGACACCCCTCAACAAATTGATCAAAAAATTAGCAATATTGTGATCCGCGATAATGTTTTTAATGCGGCGATGAACGAAATTGTTAAATCGTATGAAATCAATTACGACGAAGAAGAGATTAGTAATGCAATTGTTAAGATCAAACCACAATTTGCCGATGCTTCGGATGAAAAATTAAAAAATATCGCGCAAAAATTAATTGCAAAAGCACTAATCTTTCGTGATTTAGCAGATACGTGATCAATTACTGTTAGCGATCAAGAAGTAAAAGAATCGCTACAAAAATTTTATATGTTTAGCAACGAACCAATTAAACCATATCTTGATGATCCGATAAAGTTTGCTAATGTTAGGAACGTACTATTAGAAGAAAAAATTGCTACTGTAATCTTACAAAAATTTAAGCATCGTTTAGATATTAAACCCACTAATCCTGCGCCTAATAATCCTGATGCGACTAAAACCGCAACTGATAAAAACAAAATAAACTAAACATCAAATACAGTTGTTCTTACTAATGGACGTTTTCGTTTATTTTTTCAGATGAAAAATTCGGTAGTATTTTCAGCGATTTTTCGGATTTCACTATTGTTGATATTGTGATGTAATTTATTCATAGCGCTTTCCACATTATCACGGATTGAATAAGCAATTTTAGCAATAAGTGGTGTAGAAGATTTAGCGAAGAATGAACCACGTGTAGAAATAATTGGTAAATCAATAATTTTTTTCTTCTCACGATCAATTAATAATGTCACATTGAAAACACCATCTTGCGATAAAATGCGACGGTATTTTAATAAACCGGTAGAGTCAGAATTGATTTTATTACCATCAACATAAACTTCACCATTCTCAATAAAATCTTGTGTGGCAGTAAGAACGCGATTTAGTAATTGAATTTTTTGTCCATTAACGATTTGGATAACATTTTCTTTATTAATTCCAGTAACCATGGCATTTATTTTTAATTTTTTCAACATTTTATATTCACCATGAATTGGAACAATGTATTGGGGATTGATTAATTTAAACATCAATTGTTGTTCGGTTTCAGTGGCGTGTCCTGAAGCATGAATACGACGTTCGGGCTGGTTTAAAATAATATTCATACCTGTTTTGTATAGTTTATTCACCAAATTTTCAACGTTAAGATAATTACCTGGGATGGGGTTAGATGAAAAAATTAGAGTGTCGCTAGGTTTTAAAACAATTCAATTATGTTTACCGTTAGCCATTTGATTTAATGCAGCCAACTCTTCACCTTGCGAACCCGTAGAAAGAATGATAATTTCTTCATCTTTATACTTGCTAATATCACGTTGTTCTACAAAGCAAGATTGATCCACATTCAAAAAACCCACATTGATAGAAGTTTCAACATTGGTTTCCATTGATCGACCACATAGAATGATTTTTTTACCCGCTTTGACAGCAATCTCAATAATTTCTTCGATCCGTCCTAAGTTACTTGCAAAAGTAGATAATAGTACACGTCCGCGAGCTCGAGTAATAATGCGACGCAATTCATCAATAATGTATTTTTCACTTAAGCTAAATCCTGGTGTATTAGCATTGGTAGATTCACAAAGTAAAACATCAATTCCCCGTCTACCAATTTCACCCATTTTCAAAATATCACTTTCATCACCTTGAGTACAAAAATCAAAACGAAAATCACCAGTTGAGACAATTTTACCATTTGGTGTTTCAAAATATATTCCAAAAGCATCAGGAATTGAGTGGCAAACACGGAAAAATTCAATTCGGAAATGTTTGCTTTGAATTTTGGTATTATCATCAATCGCTTCGAAAGAGTGGGGTAATAAGTCTTTGTGTTCTTTTAATTTGCGGGAGATAATTCCGTTAGTTAGTTTAGCACCATAGACTTTACTGATTGGGATAGTTTTTAATAAGTATGGAATCCCCCCAATATGATCTTCGTGAGCATGAGTTATGATTAGCCCCTTAACTTTATTTTTGTTAGCTAATAAATAATCAAACGGACAAATAATCGCATTTACACCAAATAAAACATTTTCATCAGCAAATTTGATACCACAATCGATGATGAAAATTTCATCATCATGTTCGATGACATACATATTTTTACCAATTTCTTCTACTCCACCTAAAGCAAAAATGTAAGTTGGTGTTACGTTAGTTATTTCACTCATAATTAATATTTAATCCACTCCTGTAATGTGTGCTCGGGATTTAAACGGTCAATACGATCATAGTATAAAACACCCGATAAATGATCAATTTCGTGTTGCAAGCAAATTGCTAATAAACCTATAGCATCGATACCAATATTTTGCTTAGTTAATAAATCATATGCATTCACGATAATTTTGTTGCGTCTTTTAACAATTCCTTTAATGTCTTGTGAAACACTAAGACATCCCTCGCCCCGACTTAAATATGCAAAATCAGCTGATGTGGCAACAACCTTAGGGTTGGCAATTAAGTATTTATGTTCAATCCCGTTTTCACTAAAATGCACATAGATTACTTGCTTGTTTAAACCAACTTGGGGACCGGCTAAAGCAATACCACTACGAATGTTTAATGCTGTTGCTTGATTTTCATAAGAAGCATCAACATATTTTACCATCCGGTTAATTAGCTTTTGATCTTGTTTATTGACTGGTAATGTCAATGGTATTGCTTTTTCGCGCAATATCGGGTTATTATCATCTAATACCCAATTAGTTTTTGGTTTCATTTATAAAGAAATATTATCCCGTAAATTACACATCTATTTTAGCACGAATAAAGAAAAATGTCAATGACAATAAAGCAACTAAAAAATCTTTAAAAATGAATGTTTTTTATTACATAAGTAAATAGTCGTTTAGCAATATAATAATTTCATATAGGATAAATTAATAAGGAAAGACACAATGAAAATATTTGAAGTAATGACAGATAATGAATACGAACAATTAATATTTTTTCACGATAAAGAAACGGGATTAAAAGGTATTACGTGTATTCACAATACAGTTTTAGGACCAGCATTAGGTGGAACAAGATTATGGAATTATGAGTCGGAAGAAGATGCAATTCGTGATGTCACGCGTTTAGCACGTGGAATGACATTTAAAAATGCAGGAGCAGGTCTAAATTTAGGTGGTGGGAAAACCGTTTTAATCGGTGATCCACACAAAGTGAAAAGTGAGGGATATTTCCGTGCACTAGGGCGATTTGTACAAAGCTTGAATGGACGTTACATTACTGCCGAAGATGTAAACACCAATACTAAGGATATGAATTTTATTGGTATGGAGACATCGCATGTAACAGGATTAGAGGGTAAGTCTGGTAATCCTTCTCCCGTTACTGCTTGAGGTGTGTTTAAAGGGTTACAAGCATCAATTGAAGAAGCATTTGGAACAACTGATGTAAGTAAGTTTTCTTACGCAGTACAAGGAGCAGGACAAACCGGTTATTATTTGATTAATTATCTAATTGAACACGGTGCTAAAAGGATTTGCTTCACAGAATTAAATCCTGCTCATGTTGAACGCATGAAAAAAGAGCATCCAGAGGTTAAATTTGTTAAAGCTCCTGATATTTATTCGCAAGATGTTGATGTTTTTTGCCCATGTGCATTAGGTGGTTTATTAGACGAAAAAACTATTCCTAAAATTAAAGCTAAAGTTATTGCTGGTAGTGCTAACAATATATTGAAAGATGAAAAAGCACACGGTGATTTAATTATGAAGCTAAATAAAGTTTATGCACCTGATTTTATTATCAATGCGGGTGGAGTAATTAACGTTTACGATGAACTATTAGGTTATGACAAGAACCGTGCAATGCGTAATGTGGAATTAATCTATGATCGTTTGCGCCAAATTTACGCCATTGCCAAGAAAAAACATATTAATACACAAATGGCTGCGATTCACTTTGCTCAAGAACGTATTCGTGGTATTGGTGAGGTACGTAAAAACTTTATTCCGCGTTGTCACCATCATAAATAAATGAAACAAATTATCTTTGTTGTAGGTCACTATGGTTCGGGTAAAAGTGAAGTAGCAGTTAATTTAGCAATTCATTATCAGATCCCTTATTTATGTGATTTAGATGTGATTAATCCGTATTTTCGCTCGCGCTCTGTCAATCACGTTTTGCAACAACACCACGTGCAAGTGATTTCATCAATCGAACCCCAAGCAATTTATTTAGATATGCCATTGTTATCACAAGAAATTTATGATTTGTTCAATCAATCAACTAAGCGTGTAATTTATGATGTTGGGGGAAGTGATTTAGGTGCAAAAGTAATTCGACAATTTGATGTTCAAAATAAACCGTGTGATTTATGATTTGTAATTAATACATTTCGCGAACAAACAGATACACCTGATAAAATCATCAATGAAATTAATAAGATTCAAAATGCAGCCAACATGATAGTAACAGGATTAGTTAACAATTCTAACTTGTTAGATGATACAATCTTAGCAGATGTTGACAACGGTCAAGCAATAATTAATATCGTGGCACAAAAACTTAATATTCCAGTCGTTCTAACAACAATTAGTAAAAATACCGTTAACCATGAACAATTTTTGGGTAATAAATTAATTTTGCAGATGTATTTACATAATCATACATACATTCAAAAAGGAGTAAATGATGCCAAATAAAAAAATTACCATTATTGAAGAACGTTGTAAAGGATGTAGTGTTTGCACACAATTTTGTCCACTACATTTATTAAGCGTTAGCAAAACTAAAATTAATCCTGCGGGTTATAACGTTATTAGTGTTAGTGATATCAACAAATGTATTGGGTGCGGTATGTGTAGTTTAATGTGTCCTGATCGCGCATTAAAATTGAAGGAGAATCAATAGTTATGGCACGTAAATTAATGAAAGGAAACGAAGCTATTGCACAAGCTGCAATTTTGGGTGGAGCAGATGTTTTTTTTGGTTATCCGATTACTCCCCAAAATGAAATTCCTGAATATTTATCCAAAGCAATGTTAGCTAACAATCGTATCTTTGTTCAGGGTGAGTCTGAAGTGGCATCGATTAACATGGTTTATGGTGCTGCGGGTGCGGGCGCACGCGCAATCACTTCTTCTTCTTCACCCGGGATTGCTTTAATGCAAGAAGGTATTTCGTATATTGCTGGTGCACAATTACCATGCGTTATTGTTTCAGTAATGCGTGGTGGACCAGGATTGGGGGGTATTCAACCTTCACAATCTGACTATAACCAAGCAACTCGTGGTGGTGGGAATGGTGATTATCATACATTGGTATATGCTCCTGCCACTATTCAAGAATCAGTTGATATTCTTAAAGAATCATTTGCAATTGCTGATTATTATCGAAATCCAGTAATGGTATTAGTAGATGGATTAATTGGACAAATGATGGAAGTGGTTGATTTTGATAAACCGCTAGCAAACCGAATATTGCCAGATAAAAAAACTTGAGCAACTATTGGTACGAAAAATCACGAAGGTCGTAATGTGGTTAATTCTTTATATCTCAATCCCTACGAACTAGAAGAACATAATCACAAATTGCAAAAAAAATACGATTTAATGATTCAAAACGAAACTAAATACGAAGCATTAAATCTTGAACAAGCCCAATATATTGTTGTCGCTTATGGAACTACCGCGCGAATCGCCAAAAATGCCTTGCGTCATCTAAATGAGCAAGGACATCATGTTGGGATGATTCGCCCAATCACATTATGGCCATTTCCACAAAAAGCATTTGCTAATTTAAAAAACTGCAAAGGTATTTTATGCGTGGAAATGAATTTGGGGCAGATGGTTGAAGATATTAAAGTCGCTTTAAATCATCAAGATATCCCGGTTCATTTCTTCGGACGTACTGGTGGAGTTATTCCTGAAGTGGAAGAAATTATTACTGCTATCAAAAACATGATGCAAAATCGTAAGGAGTAAAATTATGGAAAATAAGAAAATGGGTTTAACTGCAGAAAAATTCTCATATTGTCCTGGTTGTTTGCATGGTGTAGTGCATCAATTAGTGGCAGAAGTTTTAGAAGAAATGGATGAGGTTGATAATACTATTGGTGTCGCACCAGTAGGGTGTGCTGTTTTGGCTTATAAATTCTTTAACTGCGATATGCAAGAAGCAGCTCATGGTCGTGCATGCGCAGTCGCAACAGGCATAAAACGTGTACGTCCGCAAAATACCGTTTTTACTTATCAAGGCGATGGTGATTTAGCTTCCATCGGTATTGCTGAAACTATTCATGCGGCTAATCGTGGGGAAAATATTACTGTTATCTTCGTTAATAATGCTAATTTTGGAATGACTGGTGGGCAGATGTCACCGTGTACACTTTTGCACCAAAAGACAACAACTTCACCTGATGGTCGTGATCCACAGCTTCACGGTAATCCCATCAAAGTATCAGAAATGATTAGTCAACTTGATGGTCCAATATTAGTGGCAAGAACAAGTGTGACTAATCCCAAAAATGTTTTACAGACTAAGAATTTAATTAAAAAAGCATTCACTTATCAAAAAACGCATAAAGGTTTTAGTTTTGTTGAAGTCCTTTCGACTTGTCCAATTAATTGGGGTAAAAAGCCACTAGATGCAATTAAATGATTAGATGAGGAAATGGTTAAAGTTTATCCGTTAAAAATATTTAAAGATATAGGAGCTAAAGCATAATGAAAAATTTGAACATTAAAGTAGCGGGTTTTGGTGGCCAAGGTGTAATGATGTTTGGTAAAATTTTATCTTACGCCGCTGTGCAAGATAATAAGCAGACGCTATGATATCCATCATATGGTCCAGAAACTCGCGGTGGAACAGCTAATTGTAGTGTTATTATTGCTGACACTGAAATCGATTCACCAGTATTTAAAACGATTGATAATTTAATTGCTTTTAATGCGCCATCATTGCAAAAATTTGCGAATGATGTTGCTCACGACGGTTTTATTCTTTACAACACTTCGCTTATTGATAAGAAAGATTTTCACGTTAAAGCTTATGGTGTACCAGTAAATGATATTAGTTTGAAATTGGGTTTACCCCAAGCTGCTAACATGGTAATGATTGGTGCATATCTTGAGATTACCAAATTGTTTGATGATGCCATTATTACCGCAATCATTAAGCACATTTTGGGAGAACGTAAAGCTAAGTTTGTTCCGATTAATTTAGAAGCGATTGCTCAAGGCAGACAATATATTAAAAATTTAAAATAATGCATTTTCATTTCGACCAACTAAAACTCTTGGTTAAAAAAACACAGTTACCAACAATCGCTGTTGTTGCTGCAAATGATGCGGCAGTAATGCAAGCGCTTAAAGATGCAAGTTTACATGTATCTTTTAAGTGTGTTTTAATCGGTGATGCGTTAGTGATTAAAAAACTATTAGTAAAATACCCGTTAGATGCTGAAGTGATCCATGAGTTAGACTTAATTAAAATGAGTAGTTTAGCTGTTGAATTAGTGCGTAAACAGCAAGCTGATGTAATCATGAAAGGATTGATTGATACCAAGTATTTGTTAAAAGCGGTTGTGGATTCGACGAGTGGTATTAAAAAAGCAACAGTGCTTAGCCATGTTGCGCTTTTGCAATTTCCCAATAAGTACTCATTAATTGCCACTGATTGTGCAATGAATATTAATCCTGATTTACCCACTAAATGAGCACTCATTATGAATGCTGTTATGGTTGCAAAATGTTTAAAAGTTAATCAACCCAAAGTTGGCATTGTTTCAGCTGTCGAAAAAGTTAATCCCAAAATTATTTCAACTACTGATGCAATTGCATTAAAACAACAACATCAAGATAGTGGTGACACCTCATTTTTACTAGATGGTCCTTTTGCCATTGATAATTTGGTATCACTTGATGCGGTAAAACACAAAGGTATTAATAGTGCAGTTGCTGGGATTGCAGATGTTTTATTATTTCCAGAATTGATTTCAGCAAATGTTTTTTATAAAACTTCAGTTTTTTTAGCTAATGCAATTGTTGCAGGAATTATTGTTGGTGCGACTGTACCAATCATTTTAACCAGTCGAGCGGATAGCGCATTAAGCAAAATGTATGCTATTTTATTAGCGATGGTGGTAAGTCAATGCAACTAATTTTGGTTATTAACCCCGGTTCTACTTCCACCAAACTAGCTGTTTATGATGGTGAAAAATTACTTCAAGATCAAACCATTCGTCACACTGATAGCGAATTAAAACGTTTTAGTACAATTAATCAACAAATTGGTTTTCGTCAGAAATTAATTTTAGAGTTTTTACGAATACATCATTTCTCGTTAACGTCTTTTAAAGCTATTGTTGCGCGTGGTGGTTTATTACGTCCAATTCATAGCGGTACATATTTGGTGAATCAACGTATGCTACAAGATTTAGCAAGTGGAAAATATGGGTCGCATGCTTCAAATTTAGGCGGTTTAATTGCTTGTGCTTTAGCAAAACCGCGCAAATTACCTGCATACATTGTTGATCCGGTAGTTGTTGATGAATTAGATGAAATAGCTAGAATATCGGGAACTAAATTAATTGCTCGTAAAGTGATTTTTCATGCTTTAAATCAAAAAGCCGTGGCTCGTAGATATGCGGATAGTATCAAACGTCCATATACATCGTTAAATTTAATTGTTTGTCATTTAGGCGGGGGAATTACTGTTGGTTGACATCACCACGGTAAAGTGATTGATGTTAACGATGGACTTGGTGGGGATGGACCATTTTCACCAGAGCGTGCTGGTGGGGTGCCAGCGTTTGGATTAATTGATCTTTGTTTTGAACAAAAAATGTCTAAGTCACAAATTAAAAAAGCGCTAGTTGGTCAGGGAGGGCTATACAGTTATTTAGGCACTAGTGATGCGCGAAAGATTGAAGATCAAGCGCATCAACATAACAGTAAAGCCAACTTTTATTTAAAAGCAATGTGTTACCAAGTGGTTAAAGAAATTGGTGCTTTATATTTTATAGCTAATGGGCAAATTGACCAGTTAATCATTACTGGTGGATTGGCTCATAGTAAATTAATCATTAAATATTTAATGACTTATTTAAAGGGTTTAATAAAAATTACGATTTATCCAGGTGAAGATGAAATGTCAGCATTAATGTTAGGTGCGAAACGTATCTTGGATAAAACCGAAAAAGCGCAACGATATTAATCTTGACTTAGTACTTTAATAAATACATCTTGAGGTACAGAAACATTACCGATGGCTTTTAAACGTTTTTTACCTTCGCGTTGTTGTTCTAAAAGTTTTTTCTTACGCGAAACATCACCACCATAACATTTTGCTAACACATTTTTATAGATTGCTTTAATAGTCTCACGGGCAATAATTTTCCCGCCAATCACAGCTTGAATCGGAACTTCAAATTGCTGACGAGGAATATATTCTTTTAGCTTTATGCATATTTTGTTGGCTTTGGCATATGCAAAATCTTTATGAGTAATAAATGAAAGTGCATCAACTTTAGTACCATTTAACAAAATATCAACTTTGATCAATGGTTGAATTTGATAAGCACTAAATTCATAATCCATTGTTGCATATCCACGCGATACGGTTTTTAAACGATCAAAAAAATTATAAATAATTTCACCTAAGGGAATGGTATATGTAAGACGATGATGCAATGCATCAACATATGCTAGTTCATCGTAAATGCCGCGACATGTGTTACATAATTCAATAATGGTACCAATATATTCTTGTGGAGTGTTGATGGTTAGTTTTACGTACGGTTCTTTGATGTGTTTAATGTGCGTTCTTTCAGGTAATTTTGCTGGATTGTCCACCATCACACTTTCACCATTAGTTAATTGTATTTCATACCTAACACTAGGTGCTGACATAATTAATTCAATATGGTATTCACGTAAAATACGTTCACGAATGATATCCATATGTAATAATCCCAAAAAACCGCAACGAATACCATATCCCAAAGCTTGTGATGTTTCGTATTCATAAGTTAATGAAGCATCACTTAAACTAATTTTTTGCATCGCATCTTTTAAAGCATCAAATTGTGAATTAAGTACGGGATAAATTCCACAATATACCATCGGTAATATTTTTTTATAACCAGGCAAAGGGGCATCGGCAGGATGTTCGATAGCAGTGACTGTATCACCAACATGGACTTCACGAGCACTTTTGATTGCTGCACTAAATCAACCAACTTCACCAACATTTAATTGATTTTTGGGAATAATTTTTGGTGTACGAATACCTAATTCATTTACAGTAAAAACTCGTTTATTGGCCATTAACATTATTTTTTGATTAAGATGCAATGTTCCGTTTTTAATACGTATTAGACAAACAACACCCTTGTAAGGATCATAAAAAGAATCAAAAATCAAAGCTTGTAGTGGAGCGTTAGCATCACCAATCGGTGGTGGTATTTGCTGAATGATTGCTTTTAATATTTCGTCAATATTTTTTCCTGTTTTAGCTGAAACACACGGCAATTGATCAGTGTTATTGTTTAACAAATTGCCAATTTGGGTTTTGGTTTTTTCAATGTCGGCGCTTGGTAAATCAATTTTATTAATTACGGGAATAATTGTTAAATGATTTTCCGATGCCAAGCGTAAATTTGATAAAGTTTGTGCTTCGACTCCTTGGGTAGCGTCAACAACCAGAATTGCACCTTCACATGCTGCTAAACTACGCGACACTTCGTATGTAAAATCGATGTGTCCAGGGGTATCAATTAAATGCAAAATATAGTCGTGTTGCGAAAGCGGATCATGATAATGTAATTGAATTGCGTTCAATTTAATCGTAATGCCCCGTTCGCGTTCAAGATCCATGGAGTCTAACACTTGCGCTTGCATCTCGCGTTTAGCCAATGCTCCAGTCATTTCAATAATGCGATCAGATAACGTGGATTTACCGTGATCAATATGCGCAATAATACAGAAGTTACGAATATATTTTTTATCCATGGTGGTTAATTATAAACTTCTTACAGACACAGTCTGCGCAATTAATAATGTTTTTATGGATAAATTAATTACTTTTTAAGTAAATATCAGTGATTGTTTTATCACTTTCAGCAAGTTTGACGATGAATGGGCAAGTGGCACTAAATTTTACTTTAGTATCACGAACAAATTCAATTAATGCTTTATACAATTTACGACCAATACCTTTACCGCGTAATGACGGATCAACAAAAGTAGTAATGGCACAATAAATATTATCGCCCATATCTTGCAAACGAATATAAGCATTGGACTGGGTAGTAATTGATAATTCAATCACACCCGAATTGCGCTTACTAATGGTATAGCTAGACATGATTACTCAATTTTTACTTTAGCACCAGCAGCTTCAAACTTTTTCTTAAGTTCGTTAGCTTCTTCGGGTTTAATGTTTTCTTTAATAACAGCTGGTACTTTTTCGACCGCTGTTTTTGCTTCCATTAAACCTAAACCAGTAGCTTCACGGAAAGTTTTAATAACAGCAACTTTTTGTGCACCTGCATCCACTAACGAAATCGTTACTGATGTTGGTGCTTCTGCTGGACCAGCAGCCACAGCTGCAGCAGCAACTGGTGCAGCAGCTGACACACCAAAAGTGGTTTCAACTGCTTTGACTAGGTCATTAATTTCTATTAATGTCATTTCTTTCAATGATTCAATGATTTGTTCTTTAGTTAATTTGGCCATAATATTTTTCTCCTTAATTTTTTATGCTTTTTGTTTAGCGATGGATTGGATACCATAAGCTAGATTGCGAATTGATCCTTGCAAACACGATAATAACATGCTATATAAACCGCTACGACCAGGGATAGAAGCGATACTAGCTAATTCATTACTACTAACTAATTTCGTTTCTAATAAGCCGTTTTTATATACAACTCTCTTATTGTTTTTAATTATTTCGTTGATTTCTTTGAAAGGAATAATTTCATCACCAAAACCAACTAATACCGCATTCGGACCAGCTAAATCAGTAAATTGTTTGATATTAGCTAGTGCAAATGCACGATTGAAAATATTATTTTTTGCAACATACATTTTAGCATTAGCTTGATGTAATTTTTTGCGTAAAGCTGTTAATGCTACAGCATTAAGACCTAAATACTCAAAAACCACAAGTGATTTTGCTTTAGTTAAATCTTGTGCTAATGCTTGTGCACTAACCGCTTTTTGTTCAATAACTGCTTTCATAAAAATTGATATAGAATGATTAAATAACGCAATAAACACCTTACTCTAGTCATTTATGAATAACCAAAGTTTCATTATGTAATTGCGAAATGTAAGTGGTACTTACCTCGGTAACATGATTAAGGAGACAATTCCCGTTACTGTCTTTGGTTTATTGCGAGATGATTATAGCAAATTTTGTAACTTTGCATAAGCAAGTTAAGTCGGTGCTTAATGAAGATTCACAAAACGTAATTTTGATTCCATGATTTTATTCTCATTCAATTGTTCCGGGCGGTTTGGAAGAAATATCATAAACCACGCGATTAATACCGGGTATTTCGTTGACAATACGGTTAGCAACAAGATCTAAAATTGCATAAGGAATTTTGGCATAATCCGCAGTCATCCCATCTTGTGAAGTCACTGCTCTGATTGCGATTAATTGTTCATACGAACGTTGATCACCTTTAACACCTACGGTTTTTATTCCGGGTAAAACAGTAAAATATTGTCAAATACTTTTATCAAGATGGGCCTTGGCAAATTCTTGTCGTAAAATGGCATCAGTTGCTTGCACGAGATGAATTTTTTGCTTGTTAATGCTGCCAATAATACGAATAGCAATCCCTGGACCGGGGAATGGCTGTTGATATACAATGTTATCAGGTAATTTTAATGTTTTACCTAATGCTCTTACTTCATCTTTAAATAATTTATTTAATGGTTCAAGTAATTTTAATTTCATGTTTTTTGGCAACCCCCCAACATTATGATGTGACTTAATGGTTTGTGCGGTAGTAGTACCTGATTCAATTACATCCGTATAAAGTGTTCCCTGTGCTAATCATTTGAGGTTTTTAATTTTTTTTGCATAACGTTCAAAAATTTGAATAAAAGTTTTACCGATGATTTTGCGTTTGCTTTCAGGATCAATAACATTTGATAATTTTTTTAAAAAAATATTCGCAGCATTAACTCTAATAAAATTTACATGAAAATGATCTTTAAAAGTTTTTGTTACGCGATCAGCTTCACCTAGTCTTAACATCCCGTGGTCCACAAATAAGCAGGTAAGATTTTTGTTAATTGCTTTAGCAATTAATGCGGCAGTCACAGATGAATCCACCCCACCCGATAAAGCACACAATACTTTTTCATTACCTACTTTTTGTTTAATGAAATTAATTTGCTGGTTAACAAACGAATTCATTGTCCAATTATTTGTAGCACGGCAAACATTAAAAACAAAATTAGCTAAAAAGTGCTTACCGTTAATCGTGTGATTAACTTCGGGGTGAAATTGAATGCCATATAAATTTCTGTTTACATCTCCAATCATGGCATAGTGGCATTTTGCTGAAGTTGCTAATAGTTTAAAACCTTTAGGAATCTGAGTTACTTTATCACCGTGTGACATTCAAACTTGTTGTATTTTTGCTAATTTTGAATTTAACGGATTAGACTCACAAATATTAACGTTAGTTCTTCCGTATTCATGATGTTTGGCATTGCTAACTTTACCACCAAGTTGCTTAGCCATTAATTGCATACCATAACATATGCCTAAAATCGGTATAGCGAGTTGATAAATTTGTGAATCAATTTTGGGGGCGTTATGAGCATAAACCGAATTTGGACCACCCGAAAAAATGATACCCTTAATTGCGGGATCATTTTTAATTTGATCTAACGAAATTGTGTGAGGAACTAGTTCGCTATAAACACCCAATTCACGAATACGGCGGACAATTAATTGGTTGTATTGACTACCAAAATCCACCACCAAAATTTTATTTACCATGATAATTCGGTGCTTCTTTAACAACATCTAAGTGATGAACGTGTGATTCGTTATAACCAGAAATTGTAATCTTCACAAATCGAGCTTTTTTTCGCAAAGTGATAATATCTTTTGCACCACAATAACCCATGCCACTTCTTAATCCACCAATAAGTTGGTACAAAACATTAGCAACCGTTCCTTTACACAACAATGCTGCTTCGACACCTTCAGGAACAAGTTTACTAGCATCCATGTTATTTTGAAAATAACGATCACTTGAACCGCGTTTCATCGCGACTAATGAACCCATACCAACGTATGATTTATATTTTTTACCATGGATGGTAATAATTTTTCCTGGTGCTTCATCAGTTGCGGCTAACATACTACCAAGCATTACACTATTGGCTCCTGATGCTAATGCCTTGGTGATGTCACCTGAATATTTAATTCCTCCATCCGCAATAATAGGGATGTGTTTTTTATGTGCTACTTTATAGACATCAGCAATGGCAGTAAGTTGTGGCACGCCAACACCAGAAATAATTCGCGTCGTGCAAATTGATCCAGGTCCAATACCAACTTTTAAACCATCTACACCTGCGGCAATTAAATGTTTTGCACCAGATTTAGTGGCAATATTACCCGCAATCAGTTGAATGTGTGGGAAAAGTTTTTTAATATTTTTTACAGCATTAATTACGTTGAGCGAATCACCATGAGCACTATCAATTGTTAATACATCCACACCTGCTTTAATTAGTGAAGTTGCACGTTCAACACTATTATTAGCAATTGAAATAGCCCCACCAACTACTAAACGTTTTTGTTTATCAACATTTGCATCGGGGTATTTACTAAAATCCACTTTTACATTTTTAACATTAGATACTAATTTTGCTTGCTCTTGCGATGATAAGTTTTTATGAATGAAGCCAATTCCACCATTAAGTGCCATTGCGATTGCCATATGATCCTGAGTAACCGTATCCATTGCAGCAGAAATAATGGGAATATTCAATTGAATTGTTTTGGTTAATTGAGTTTTTGTAGAAACTGCTTTAGGAATAACATTGGAATATCTTGGTACGAGTAAAACGTCACCAAATGTATGTCCTCTTTTAATTTTATTTTTTAGCATATTACAATGGTCTTAACATTTTGTATGGTTATTATAAAAGAATATGAATAAATTCGTTCATAACCTAATTTATAATTTGCTTATTAACAATTAATTTTTTATTAAGTATTTTTTAAGTCACTAATCAGGTTGATCAATTATTAAAAAGCATACCAAATTCGCTAAAAAATACATTGATTTTATTTTGGTAGATATGTATATATAATCAATGACGAGTTTATATTTCAAAAAATTTAATGCCAACAAATAAAAAATTTTATATCACTACCCCAATATATTATGCCTCGGGACAACCTCACATTGGCCATGCTTTTTCTACAATTTATGCTGATGTAATATGCCGTTATAAGAAACTACTTGGCTATGATGCTATCATGCAAACCGGAATGGATGAACACGGACAAAAAATTGATCAAGCCGCTAAAAGCAATAATTTACCAACACAAGAATATGTAAACCAAATTAGCGTTCATTTTGAAAAATTATGAAAATTATTAGATATTGATTATAAATATTTTGTTCGTACTAGTGATCCTAAGCACCAACAAGTAGTTCAACAGGTTTTTGATGAATGACAAAAAGCTAATTATATTTATCTAGGGAAGTGAGAAGGTTTGTATTGTGTTAAATGTGAAGAACCATATACACGAATTCGTGCACACCTTGGTGAAAGTGGGAAATTACTTTGTGAAGTGGGTCACGAACTAATGAAACGTACCGAACCATCTTATTTTTTCAAAATGCATGAATTTGAATCGTGGATTAAAGATTTTTATGCAAAACACCCAATGTTTATTGTACCTAAATCTCGGGTAAGTGAATTAACCAATAGTTTTTTAGTTGAAGGATTAACCGATTTATCAGTTTCGCGAATTAATTTTGATTGGGGTATCCCTGTCTTATCTGATCCCAAACATGTTATTTATGTATGAATTGATGCTTTACTAAACTACTTAACGTGATTAGGATACAAACAAAGTGATGATCATATGTTTTTAGAATACTGACAAAATCCCGACGCTGAAATTGTTCATGTCATGTCTAAAGAAATTACTCGATTTCATTGTATCTATTGGCCAATTATGTTACATTGTCTTAATCTTCGACAGCCAACCCGAGTGATATCACACGGTTGAATTATTAATAAAGACACCAAAATGTCCAAATCATTAGGTAATGTTATTAATCCAATTACTTATATTGATCAGTTTGGGAGTGATGCTTTACGATACTTTTTAATGAAAGAGCTAAGTTTAGAAAGTGATATGGTTTTTAGTCATGATCTTTTTAATGAAGTTTATAACGCTGATTTAGCCAATATTTATGGTAATTTAGTATCGCGCGTAATGGGTATGATTCAGCAATATTGCCATGGCACAATTATTACTCATCCTCAAGTTAAGCAAGACATTTACACTACATTTATAATGTCTACTACTGAATTGATTGATGTATGTCGCAGTTGCATTAACTCATTTCAAATTCATGAATTAATTAAGAATGTTCTAACTTATGCAAAGAGTGCTAATAAAGCAATTGAAGATGTTAAACCGTGACAATTATTCAAAGACCACTCGCAACCCGAATTAGAAAACTTTTTATTCATTCTTGCAAATGTTGTTCGCGTCATTAGTGTTTTATTAGCGCCAATTTTAACTGTCGGTACTAAAATTATTAATCAACAAATGCGTTTTAATCCGGATCAACTATCGCTTGAGCAATTACTTAATTTCGATTTACTCCATAATCACCAAATTGGTGAATCCACACCAATTTATGTTCGTGCCACTAACGAAAAAAAATAAAAATTAGTATCTAAATAATTTAACAATCTAATTTTTAATTTGAATATCCAGTTGAAAATAATCCTCAATCTGGAATAATATATCCTGATGACGCAATTAACAAAAGTCCTGATCACCTCGAGGCATCACCTAAACAATAGCCCACAATGGATTTAGGTAATCCACCATTGGCTCTTCTCATATAAAGGACACTATTTGAAGAATTCAATGTGGCACAACACAGTAATTTAATTTCCATTAATGCTTCATCTTCTTCGGCAGTAGAAACAGTCGTATTGGGACTTTGAACGAATGGTCCGAGGGGCTTAATATCTATTGTACACCCCATGTCAGGGTTTTGGATAGGACGAGTTAAAATACATCGACCCAACGCATTTGGATAAGAACTTGCTGATGTACCGTTACCTATCAATGAATTATATTCATTGATGTATATATCTTTACCATTAATTTTATTAAAACGTAATGCACAACTGTTCCCTTCTTTGCCATAAGTTGTTCATCCGTTTAAATTATTTTCATCAATGTTATATAAATCAAATCCACCACTAAAACCAATAATAACTCGTTCGCACAATCCTCACACAATATCGTGATAAACATAATTATCAATTTGCGAAGCGTTAGTAGTATCAGCAATAACTGATGCTAACCCAAATTTATTAATTTGAGTACCACTCATATATTCAATTAATTCAATTGGACTTAAAGAAGCGCCTTTATCTGGAGTTAGGATATCTTGGTTAGGCGTCACATAGCTTGTTTGTTCAAATCAAGATACTTGTTCTTCTTGCAACATTGTTGCATCATAAATGTTGCCAATTTTAATACTAGGAGGAATATCTGGAGGTAAAATCGTGATATCAAGTGTGCAACTAACGATGTTTAAATTAGGAAAATTGATGGTAATGACATAATCACCAGGATAACCCGCTCCGATGCTTAGCTCTCATAAACCTTTCCAAACATTACCATCTTGATATCAGATCCAAAAAGGGTTATCATCAAAAGTTAATTTTGACATACCTACATCTACCACTACATTATCATCACTAGGATGATTAGAAACATTGACTAACGTCAATTCAATTTCTCCAACAGAAAATTCACCAACTTTAAAATAATTATATTGACTACTATAAAAATTAAAATCAGCATATGAATATGCATAATTCGTCTCAATGGAAACTACGATTTGCAGACTGGTACGATTACCGTAATAGTCCTTCGCATCAAGCGAAGCAGTTAAACGGTCAACTCGAATTGGCAAATCATTTGTGTCACAGCGTAATACACCTTGAACAATACTAAAGTTAGTACTATATTGTGATGTTAATGATCATTCAACATTATCATCTTTAACACCCAAATTATTCATTACA
>JAITRQ010000010.1 GCA_031288285.1 Mycoplasmataceae bacterium | reverse complement strand
TAAGTAACATAAGCAATTAGACTAATTCCTCCCCCTCCTAGTGTAAACAGTAAGCAAGCGGACAAGGGGCTAACTACTGAATTTTTTAAAATTTTCATGTGTTTTTTTCTCTTATTCTTGAGTAAAACTAAGTTAAATATATCTCAAAAAAAAAAAAAAAACGACACAATTTTTATGAAAAATACACGACTTAATCATTTGGGTTTTTACTATTATCAACACGATAATTCATCGTTGACGTAATACTTTTTCTGGATGATTTATGATTGCTAATAATACTAACATTGGTAGTTTTTATATATTTCAAATGCATTAAATTATTCTTGAAAAGATACAAGTAATGACATAGTAAACTCATGTTCTATTTATGATCAGTTCACATTACACCCGTTAGCAGTACCATAACACTATAATACTCAATGTATTAACAAGCAATTGTAAAAAATAATTATGGGATTTTGAAATAAAGTATTTGGTGTCGTATCATTTAAATCATTGCAAAAACAAATTGATATGGGGAAAGATCCCATTTCAGTTACTTGTCGTAGTGATTTCAAAGTTGTAAAAGTCGAAGATTTTATGAAAGAACGTGGTTATTATTTACGCAAACAAAGAGAACGTACTAATACGCACACAACTTATAGTGATAGATCGCTTAATCATAATCGTCGCAGTCGATCTTCAACCTATATTGGTAATTCAGTAACTAGTTCAGATACACAAATAATTTTAGTATTTAGCAAAAATAAAGAATAAAAAACTGTATCTAACTAATAAACAATAGTTCACTCGCTCATATTGTTACCGATTTTATGTTTGAAACTGGCTGCAGCAGCCCCAGAATAAATTTTGGAATGAAAATTATTTGTATAGCCATCATTAAATGCATGTTGCGGATTAATAAAGTTTACATTTGAAAAATCAGTATTTCCTACAACAACATTGGTTACCCCAGAATTATATAGGAAACCATCACCTACTGTTTCAAGATTAGTGAAATACGAAAGATCAATTAGATCTAAATCGGGGGGGCTCAATATAAAATTTTCACCAATGTTTGTAACTCTGCTAAAAGATGATAAATCTATGCAAGTTAATTTATCAGCAAATCACAAAAATTGATTACCAATATTAGTGACGTTCGAAAATGATGTTAAATCTACAGTTCGAAGAACGTAACAATATCCGAGAAAATAATCACCAATCGTAGTTACATTTGACATATCTCCAAAATAACAACCAACGATTGTCTGGTTCGGATTGCTAATTTCACCCGGTGTTAAATTTATAACACCAGAAGACACTGATGGCGTAACAGTTTCTGTTGTACCATCACTCTTTAAATAAACACATTGGCCTGCCGCAATGGTTGGCACATAGTAATACGAAACAGTATATTCTTTTGTTCGACCACTACCATTTTTCTCAGTAGAAAGAAATTTAAAAGTACCATAAGTCCCAGACATACTACCATCGTATGTTAATACGCCTGTTAATGAATTAAAACTAAAACATGATGGTAAATCAACTGCAGTGATAATACCATCTTCGCTTGAAAAATCTCATGCTTTCTCATAAGGTACTGCCAAATCTAATGGACCGTGTATATCCAAATCGTATTTAACATCAAGCATTGTTATTTTCACTGTTAATGGATTACCAGTCAACCCATTTGGAGCACATTTGATAATAATAGTCGCAGATGGACAATCACCAGTTATATGTAATACTCCATAAGTGTTGATATGATACATATTGCCAGGGTTGTTTTCGATGCTTCAATTAGCACCGTGACTTATATCATTACCAAGGTTATCATATGCATAGTATTTTATATCCGTAGTTTCTCAATGTAAAGCCACAACTGACTGATCACCAATAATCGTAAATGTTGTAGCAGTTGGAGTAGGAGTAATGATTGTTAAAGTTACGGCTAAACTAGCACTAGTTAAACCAGTTTTAGCACAATTAATTGTAAAAGTACAAGAAACAGCATTAGCATTTCAAGATAATGTACCAGAACTATTAATGCTTATAGTTGCAGGAGCATTAGTTAAACTTCAATTACTACTACTAGTAATATCAGCGCCAGTGTCATCTATCGCAAGATAATGAGAAACTCCCGCAACACCTGTTGCACCTGTTACGGTTGCGTCACCATTAATCGTAATAGCAGTAGGCGTTGGTCGAGGTTCAGGCAATGATAATGATACTGCACAAGTTGCTGATTTTAAACCTTCTTCAGTACAGTTAATCGCAAATTGACAAGTTGATGCTTGTGCACTCCATGACAATAAACCATTTTGTGCCCCAATACTTACACCTGTTGGTGCGTTTGGAATACTTCAATTAGCACTAGTAGTGATGTCAGTACCATCATTTGCAAAAGCTTTATATTGAAAACTACCAGCTGTACCTTTGCTACCATAAAGAGTTTGATCACCATTTATATAAATGTATGGTGCGGGTGCAGGATCAATTAATGTTAATGTTACTTGTAACGGGTTGCCAGTTAATCCAACTGGTGCACAATTAATCGTGAATGTACCAGCAGTGGCAGTAGTTGTTCAACTTAATAGACCCGAACTATCACTAATAGTTACACCATTTGGAGCACTTGTTAAAGTTCAATTAGCATTACTTGTTACGTCGTTACCAATATTATCAATCGCATGATAACGTACACTACCAGCGCTACCTTTAACGCCTATTACTGATTCATCACCATAAATAGTAAATGTATTAGGAGCTGGTACTGGAGTAATGATTGTTAAAGTTACGGTTAAACTAGCGCTAGTTAAACCAGTTTTGGCACAATTAACTGTAAAAGTACAGGTATTAGCACTAGTTGTTCAACTTAAGATGCCCGAATTATTAATGCTTACACTTGCAGGAGCAGAAGTTAAAGTTCAATTACTATTATTGGTAATATCATTACCAGCATTATCAATCGCTTCATAATGAGTAATTCCAGCAATTCCGACTACACCCGTTAAAGTTTCATCACCATTGATCATGATAGAAGTGGGTGAAGGTGTAGGATCGGTTAATGTTAAAGTTACATCACAAGTTGCTGATTCTAGACCTTGCTTAGTACAGTTAATCGCAAATTGACAAGTTGATGCTTGTGCATTCCATGACAATAAACCATTTTGTGCACCAATGCTTACACCTGTTGGTGCGTTTGGAATATTTCAATTAGCACTAGTAGTGATGTCACTACCATCATTTGCAAAAGCTTTATATTGAAGATCACCAGCTATTCCTGCAACATTGTTAATATGTTGATCACCATTTATATAAATGTATGGTGTGGGTGCAGGATCAATTAATGATAATGTTACTTGTAACGGGTTACCAGTTAATCCAACTGGTGCACAATTAATCGCAAATGATCCACCACTTGCAGTATCGGTTCAACTTAGTACGCCCCCATTACTAATGCTAACACCTGCTGGTACATTTGTTAAACTTCAGTTAGCAACATTAGTAATATCTACTCCAATATCATTGACTGCATGATATTGCACACTACCAACAATACCAGCTACTCCCGTAACCACTTGATCACCATAAATTGAAAATGTTTCAGGGGTTGGTTCGGGGTTTATTATTTCTAATGAAACACTAAATGGGTCACTAACCGAATTACCTAAATCACATCTTAATTCTAACTGACCAGGATCAGCATCTGAACTTCAACTTAATACACCGTGGTCAATTGATATACCTTTGAGCGAAGAACCAGATATAGTTCAATTTACACTATCAGTAACTACCGCATTATTCTGATCAAATGCATAATATTTAGCACTATCTGCTTTACCTTTAACACCAATGTGTTTGTCATCACCAATAATAAAATAACTAGTGACATCATGATGTTTAGCTTTGCAGCTAGTCATAATTAATGTTCCCGTTAATACTGGAGCCAAAAAAAGCGTAGCCAACCCAACCCAAAATAATTTGCCCAATGATTTACTCTTATTTTTCATATTTTTACTCTTGTTTTTAAATAGTTACTAATACTCTAATTGTAAATTAATAAATTAAAAAAAAAAAAAAAACATGCTTGTATTGACTAATACATGTAATTCTATATAAGTTAATATCGTTGCACTTGCGAATTTATCATGTCTAATTAGTTCAACTTAATAAATTCATTTCATTTTTATGACATTTTCATTTTTTATGTGTATATTCAATAAGCACAACATTAAAAGAAAGAATAACCCATCATGAATAAAGTTACATACCTATCTCCATCCGACAAAACTTGTCCTATTTGTGGATCTAAGAACATCCAATCTATTAGCCGCGTTACTGGCTATTTATCTTTAGACGAACGTTTTGGATCTGGCAAATGTGAAGAACGCGCTTCACGCGTTGATCACAATAATCAACATCGTCGTAATTACAAATAAGTTTAATTTACTTTAAAAAACTGCATATGCGAATGTGCAGTTTTTTAAATATTGATAACGATTTGTTTATGAGCTAATTTATATTTGCGTAGTTTTATACCAGCAGCTTTTAACATTTGTTTAGAAGCTTTTACTTGATCAGTATTTGCATATAAATCCAGTTCGTAGACAATTTCTGTTATTCCTGATTGAATAATTGCTTTTGCACATTCGTTGCAAGGAAATAACGAAACATACAAGATACAATCTTTTAGACTACTACCGCGATGATTTAGAATAGCGTTTAATTCTGCATGAACAACAAATGGGTATTTTGTGGTTAAAACATTATTACCTTCACGTTGTCACGGAAAAAGATCGTCATTGCATCCTCTTGGTAAACCGTTATAACCTAACGAAGCAATCCGGTGATCTGGTGTTGCAATACAACACCCCACTTGGGTATTAGGATCTTTAGATCGCATGCCAGAAAGTTTTGCTACACCCATGAAATACTCGTCCCAATTAATATAATCTTTACGTTTCATGTGAAAATCAACTTAAAAATGATTATATGACTATAATGGTTTTATATTAGGAAATAACGATGAACAATCCCAAAATTTATCGCTGTTCAATTTGCAAGAACATCGTATTAAAATTAGCCGATCACTCTGAAATGTTAACCTGTTGTAATCAACCAATGGTTTTATTACCATGTAATAGTGATGGTGCTGGTGAAAAACACATACCAATTATTACCACAAAAACCAAAAAGACTTTAACCGTACAAATTAGTTCAACAATTCATCCGATGACACCAGAACACCACATTGAATGAATTGGTGTTTTTTCACCAAATACGTGAACTATTAATTGGTTAACTCCCCAAGATAAACCCATAACTACTTTTACTGTTTCGCAAGCTGATATCATCTATTGTTATTGCAATATTCACGGATTATGAAAAAATATATCTAATTAATCCATATTTTCATAAAATATAAATTAACCTATCACCAGTATGAAATTGAAGTTAATTGGCTATTTAGTATCGTTTTCTAACAAGAACCTTGATGAACTTAATCAAAAAACCAATTTAACTTGATCTAATCAGTGTGTCGCTAACACTCATAAAAATTCAACTGATATATTTTGATCTCAGTCTAAAGCAGTTTTTAATGCCCATTGTCTAATCATTGATTTAGCTGTATTAAACGTGGATACTGCGCACCAATTAGCTATCGCTTGAACCCTTAATTACATAAGGAAAATTAATCATAAAAATAATTTTAAAAATATCAATACTTTGTATGACAAATTTCATTTTCCCGCTAAAACTGTTATTATTGTTAAAAATAATAAAAATACTAATAAATACATTGAAGGTTGTATCAAAGATGTTGGTATCTTAGTAAAAAATTTGAATCAAGCAATTCGTTTAATCAATTCTCGATATCCATAGATTCTTTGAATTTTTTACGAATTTTTTTAGAAATTCTAAGAAAAATAACTCATCAAAGAATAATTAATATATGTATGACCAAAAGAATTTGATATGCATTATTTTTTCTTGCTTTATCTGTAATATTACTTTTCATTTGCTTGTGCAGTGTTCGTGTGGATCTTGTAAGATCTAGTACATTAGTGATTGATAATGATAAATCAATACTGATCGTGAGCAAACAAACTAATGATTTAATAAATAAACATCATATTCATACGTGTAAATTTAAATTACAAGAGAGCACACAACAATTGTATTTATCTTATGATTTTCAAAAAGATGATGCATATTGTTATTGAGTTACATTTGCCACAAATTTTATTGCCAACGATGGAACATATGTTGCCAATGCTAATTTCGGCAAAATTAAAACTTTTGATTATTTATTAAACCTATAAGTGTTTAAAAATATTAGTTAGTTCTTCTCTTATAACTAACGTTGCTAAATGATCATATGGCGTTGGTGTATCATTTAAAATTACTAAGTGTTTCCCACTGAACATATTCACCACACCAGCGGCTGTAGACACACTTAACTGTGTACCAGCAACTATTAATAAATTGGTTTGTTTTAGTACTTGATAACATTTGTTAATGACATCATTGACTAACGATTCTCCATATAGTACCACATCAGGACGAATCATACCACCACAAACACATTTAGGTATTGGGGTAAGTTTTTTAATGTGTTCCAAATCATATTGCTTGTAGCAAGCCATACAATAATTACGGTGAATTGATCCATGTAATTCAATTACTTGTTGACTGCCAGCAAGTGAATGTAAACCATCAATGTTTTGAGTAATAATTCAACCCATTTTCTGTTGTTTTTCATAATCAGCTAATTTATTATGAACAATATTTGGTTTGATATTATCTAACAACATTTGCGCATAATAGAATTTAAAAAACTGTTGCGGGTGATTTACAAGCGCATCGTGACTCAGTAAATATTCAACGTGTGGATTTTTGCGATAGATACCATTTTTACCACGAAAATCCGGTATTCCACTCGCAGTTGATACCCCTGCACCACTCAAAAATACAAAATCTGGGTGTTGATTAATTAATTCTTTCAACTTTGTGATTTTTGCATTCATGTCTTGATTGCTTATTTTTTTAGTAATATTTGCATATTCTTTTTATAAGCTTCAACACCTGGTTGGTTAAAAGGATTAATTTTTAATAAATATCCGCTAATCGTTACTGCCATAGCCAACCAAATAAATAAATAACCAAAATGATATGAATCAGTGGTTGTTAGATTAATAATTAAATTATAACTTTTGCCTAATTTACTATGGGCGACCACTGTACCCTCAAAAGCTTTTTTATTTATAAAATCAAGTGATCGATTATTGAGGTAATGTAATTTATCAATATCTGATGTAATTTTCAATTTAGTATCTAACAGCGGTTTTTCAACTAAAAGTGTGGTTTCAAAAAAATTACGTGTTCCTTCTTGCAAATATTGACCCATCGAGTGCAAGTCAGTGGTAAATAATTGTAGTGTTGGAAATAATCCCTTATTTTCTTTACCCTCAGATTCACCAAAAATTTGTCGTCACATTTCACCACAGAATACTAAATTTGGATCATAAACTATAAAATTTTCAATTTGTAATTTGAGTTTAGTTCTGAAATAATGTCTATAACAAGCGTAGCGAAATGCACTATTGCTACTTACCAAACGATTTTTAGTGTCTTTCAACGCTTGCGACGCGCCACGAATTAAAGCTAAAGCATCAATATTCTTAATCATCATCGGAAACATTCCAACAGGCGAAAGCGTTGAAAATCTTCCACCGACATCAGCAGGTATTGGAAAAATTGTATATTTTTTATTTTTAGCCAATTTGTATAGATTACTATTGGTATCACTAGTAATCACCGTAATTAATTTAGTGGCAGATTTAACTCCGACTTGTTTTTCGAGCTGTTCACGAAACAAATGAAATGCTAATGCCGGTTCAAGTGTGGTGCCAGATCTAGAAGTAGCAATAATTGCAAATTGTTTTTTTGCTAACATCTGCTGTAAACTGCATAAAAATGTGGCAGAGATGTTACTAACCCAAATGATTTTTGGTTTTGATTGATCAAAAGGTTGTGTACAAAAATCTACTCCCGCTTTCACTCCAACATATGACCCACCAATACCAATAACCAAAACATAGTCTAACTTCATGTTTTGTCATTGCTTGGCCTTTTGATGCATCAATGTTAATAAATGATTATTGTAATTAGTAATTAAATCTACTCAACCTAACATTTCTACACCAGGCAAAGTTTTTAATTTAATTTTTTTTAAAATATCATCTACACTTTTTTGATATTTGGTACCAGTAATAGCTTTCCTTATTTTAGTCGGAATATATTCGTCGTTGAAAGTTAGCATATTAATTGATTATCATTCAAAAACATGAAAACAGATAATTATTATTGCCATAATAACAACGGTAAAAGCTGTAATTAAAATTGCGCTAAAAAATCATGTTTTTTCATAAAATTTTTCTCGTAATTTTTGACCTTGAATATTAAATCCACCTTTGATTTGAAACAAACGTTTATTGCGCGGTTTAAGTAAGTGATCTGCTACGGTTTTTTCTGGCTGATTTAAATAGCGATTTAAGTCAGTAATTATTTGATTAATGTTTTCGTAACGGTATTTTATGTCCTCGGGCTTAGAAGCCATGCAACGAAAGATGATGTTTTCAATCGCTACTGGGATGTGGGGATTAATGTCAGATAGTACCATAAGATCATATTTGAGCGGTAGCTCAATAACTTCTAATTTATCGTAATTTTTCGCATAGAACGGTTTTTCGGCGGCTAACATTTCATATAAAATAACTCCTAAAGAGTAAAAATCAAATTGTTCACTAATAATACTAGCGCGCTTCGCATCATCGTTTGTTCCGCGTAATTTTAATAAATCGGGGCAAATATATGGATAAGTACCGTAGATGACATTTTCATTAGTAAACATCAATTTATTATCTTTGTTAACCATAGTGAAAACTGACGAAATACCAAAATCAATAATCTTTAAATTGCGCAAGTCTTTTGATAACAAAATATTTTCGGGTTTCAAGTCACGATGAATGATCTTGTCATTAAAACTATGTAATTCTTTAACACCTTCAAGAATTTTTTGAAAATAAAATAAAGCATCATTCAAACTTAAATAACCATGTGTTTCAATATATTCACGGAGGGAAATGCCATCAATATATTCCATGAATATTGAAACCGTATTATCATTATTGGATTTAACTACATCATATGTTTGAACAATATTTTTTTTGTTAGTCACACGCGTTGCGGTGACACACTCATCAAGAAATTTCATTCAGTCATCATCAGTAATTGATTCATCACGATTAATCACTTTAATTGCTACATATTTATTTCGCAGTGAAAAATATTCTTTTTCATGTATTGCAATATCTTGTGCTAAATAAATTGTGGAGTTCATCCCACCTGTACCGATTTTTTTAATAACACGATAATGACCCGCAATTAGATCATTAGGTTGATATAGTTGTTTTTGCACCATAACTATTTATTCTTGTTTAAGCACTCAATTACTAACGAAGTTAAATTATCATTACTTTTGTTTTGCAAAGCTTTTTGAATCACATTACGAGAAATTAATTCAAAATTATTGTTGGCATTATTCTTGATCAAATCGTTAACTGATGACAAATCAATATAATGATACACCCCATCCGTAGCTAAAAATACTACATCACCAGGCTCAACCGTAAACTTAAAAACGTCATAGTCCAAAAATCCTTCACTACCACTTTCTAAACATTTAGTTAGTGCAAATAACTGATCCTTGTATTTATGACATAAAGTATTAAGTTGAATTCTTTTGTCTTTTTCATATAAATCTAATAAATGATTGTACAAATTGTGATCTTTAGTAATTTGGATTCACTCATTTTTAAATAAACTAAAGTGGTAAAGTCTAGTATCACCCAAGTTGAAAGTGGTAACTTTGTCTTTCTCGATTAGTATTGCCAATACAGTTGTACCAATTTTTTTTGACTGTAATTGTTTTTTAGAACGTTCCGTAATTAAATCAAATGCAGTTTTTAAACAAGTTTTAAATCATTTTTCAACTCCATGTATTTTACGACGTTTGCTAAACGAAGAAGAAAATACATCAACAGTAATTAACGAAGCAATTTGACTATCATCTTCAGATCCGATTCCATCACAAACAATACCAAAAACCTGTTCAGCTTGATTGATCCCCGTTCAACTTGCATCTTCATTTATTTCTTTAATACCACGATTGGTTGCTAACGATAAATTAAAAAAAATGTTATTTCTTTTCATGATGAGCTCTTAATTGACCACAGGCTGCTAGGATGCTAGCACCACGTTCAAGACGTTTCGTATTAGCAATTTTTAATTGAGTCAATTTAGTCGAAAACATATTAATGCGATTACTTGGAACAAATTGGCATTCGCGAACTTTATTATATATTATCAAATTAACATAACATAACAGCCCACTTAACAACTTGGCTAACTCTTGTGCATGAACATCTTGATCATTAATTTGATTTAACAATATATATTCAAAACTGATGCGGCGATTGGTTAATTTAATATATTTTTTAACAGTATTAATTAGTTCTTTTAAACCAAAGGCTTTATTGATAGGCATGAGTTTACTACGCAAACTATCATTAGGTGCATGCAAAGAGATGGCTAAATTAACTTGCGGATAAATCTTAGCGAAATCTAAAATACGTTTAGCTAAACCGCAAGTAGAAACAGTCATGTGACGCATTCCCAAATTAATACCGAATGGCTGGTTAAAAATACTTATCGCTTTAACAAGATTATTAAAATTATCAAATGGTTCACCAATACCCATGATTACAAGATTACTAATTTTTTGTTGATATTTTGTAAATAAGTATTTACTAACCATGACATATTGCATCACCATTTCAGTTGCACTTAAATCGCGTACTTTTTTCAATAAGCCTGATGCACAAAATTTGCACCCCATGTTACACCCCACCTGACTGGAAATACACAAACTATATCCATAATTGAATTTCATTAAAACTGTTTCAATCTTTTCGTGATCATCTAATTCAAATAAGAATTTAGTAGTTTGGTCTAATGGATCAATGTTGATTTGCTTTATGGATCATTGGTTAATACTAAAATACTGCTGCAATATAGGAATAGCCGATTTAGCAATATTGGTTATTTCTTTAAAGTTAGTAATTTGTTTTTGATAAATCCATTGAAAAATCTGCTTAGCATTGTGTTTTTTTAGTCCTAATGCAAGCGCTTGATTTGTCAACTCGTCTAAAGTTAACGAATAAATATTAATTAGATTAAGCATTATGGCTAATCTCTTTTTTAATAATCGTTACTAAATGTTTGCGTGCTTTATTAATGTAATCATTAATGATCACATAATCATATTTATCTTGTAACGACATTTCTCATTTGGCTTGCTTGATGCGATGACGAATGGTTTGTATCGGTTCAGTGCCACGTTTAAGTAAACGTTTTTCTAAAGCAATTAAAGAAGGTGGTGAAATAAAAATGGTTATCACACCTTGATCGTGTTGCTTTTTGGCATATGCCATAATTTGCATTGCACCTTTGGGTTCAATTTCTAATAAAACATTTTTCCCTTGATCACGCAATTGTTCTACAAAAGCTTTAGGTGTACCATAATAGTTATTAATATATGTGGCATATTCAAGCATTTTACCTTGTTTAACCGCTTGTTTAAAAGCGGCTTTAGTAACAAAGTAATAATCTTTTTTATTAACTTCATTAAAGCGTTTTTTTCTTGTGGTCATCGAAATACTAAAAACTAAGTTCAAACTCTTGTGTTTTAGTAATGGGTACCAAACGGTTTTTTTACCAACACCACTAGGGCCACTGAAAACTATTAATAAACCTCGTTTCATCACTTAACCAATCCTCACATCTTCCTCGGGGTATTGAATTTCATTTCCTTTAGGATCTTTACGAGTTCAAGATAATATGGCTTCAGAAACACCTAAATAACCAATAAACATCAGGACAATAATCGCCAACAATCCCCAAACATTAATATCTTCAGTAATCCCCATCGAAAACCCTACCGTACCAAAAGCAGATGTTGTTTCATATACCATTTGTAGCATCGCATTACCTTCGCCCTCAATCTCAATATTAGAAGAGAAATAGTAAATGATAATTGCTACTAGCACAACAATGGCTGTCGATAATACAACAACAAGAAAAGAGTCATGTACTTTATCAGGTGGTACAGTACGTTTAAACATTACCACATTTTTTCGACCTCTAACTTTAGCGAAAATCGCACCTAAAATAATCATTAGTGTTGTGGTTCGAATACCACCAGCTGTTGAAGATGGTGAACCACCAATAAACATTAAAATAATGAATGTTCACTGCATACCAGGCGAAAGTACATTTTGATTTACTGTCGAAAATCCTGCCGATCTAGTAGCCATGGTATTAAAAAAAATAGCTCATGCTTTATTGAATTGCTCGTGTTCACCAAATTCTTTATGGGTACAAACATAATGTGCTATATCTGGATAACCGATGTATGAATTAACAGTGAAGCTATATTCAAAGCTATAAGCAAATATCAAACCCACCACACTTGCAATTGCAAATCCTCATAAACCCAATTTGGTGAATAAACTTAATTGGTATTTTAATCCTTTACGTTTATATTTTACTTTTTCAATAAGATCAAAAATTAACGGGAAGCCAATACCACCAATAATGAATTCAATCATAGCCATTACTTGAAAAATAACTCCCCAATCGTTTCGAAATGCGGACAATGAATTAGATTCACTAAAAATATCAAAACCCCCATTATTAATTGATGAAATAGAAGTAAATGTTCCTTGTCATAAAGCGTTGGGATAGTTATGATAACAATCTAGCATTTTGCCAGGAATGTCATACGATAACGAATGGATATCAAAATTTTGAAATTGTTGTTGATGAGCTGGTATCCAATTCAATCATAAAGACATTAAAATAGCAAAGGTAGCTTGTACAATAATTACCACTAATACCGAATGGGTTAAAGAACGATAAGCATTTCCCAATTTTTCATTACCTCTTTCAGCTTGAAAAATAATGATTTGATCTAAATTAACTTTTTTCTTGGGCATAAATAGGTGCCACAATAAATAAATAATTGTCATAATCCCAATACCACCAGCTTCCATCAAGCACGCAATGACAAACTGACCAAAAAATGTATAAGTATCGCTAATAACTGCGGTTGTTAAACCTGTATCAGATAATGCAGAACACGATATGAAAAGAGCATCATAAAAATGATATGGTTTAACTATAGGATTATCATCAACATCATACCCAGTCACCATATGCCCGGGATGTTGTAACGCTGGTGAAATGAATAGCAATATCGTTCCTAAAAAAATAAAAAATAAGTAACAACGAAATAAACGCTTAGGAACTGTGTCTCCCAACACTAAGCGTCAAATTCTTTTTCAAGTTATTGTTGGTTTACGAGATTTACTCTTAAACGCCTGCAAATACATGGATTAAGTATCTAATTATAACCATAATTTACCTTGCTAATATAGTGATATCCACGCTTCTTTTACTACTTTATCATCGAGTAAAATGTAGTAAAAAGATTTACTTTTTATTAGCGGTTGTAACTTTGGTTTGATCTTTTTTCATTTTTTTTAATCTAATAGCCTCTAACTTGCGTGCCTTTTTAACTTCTTTTTGATAATTTTTCTCTTTAATCCGTGCCGCTTTTCTAGCTAATTTTTCTTCACGACGCTTTTGTTTAGCTTCTAATTTGCGTTGCTTAATTCTTATGTGCTGATCTCTAGACAATTGTTGATATTGTTTTTTTAACGAAGCTTCTTGATTTTTTGCATTAAGTAAACGTGTTTTGGCTTCATTTGCTTTATTTATTTCAGAAGCATATATACGATCAGCAGCAGCGATTACAGTACCTTGAAAACGTAATTTGGCTTGAACACGTTCTAACATTCATTGGTGTTTTTGTAATGGTGTTAAATTTTTAGGTTCTTCTGGAGGGGTTTGAGAAATTGGATGCAGCATGTATTGATTGGTTTGATTTTTGGCTTGCAGTCTAATTTCTTGGCGTTTTCTACGTTCCGCTTCCAATTCTGAACGTTCACGTTTTTTTAAAGCCGATATTTTTTGACGATATACCATTTTTTCTTCGAGCGTTGGGTGTGATTTCATTTCTTCAATTCGAGCTTCAAGAAATTTAACTTTTTTCTGTGCCGATAAAGAAACTGCTACTGAAGCATTACTTTTCTGTAATTTACCATTTAAATTTTTAATTTGCGTTTTCTTGATATCATTTGATGCTTCTAACTGTTTAATTGAATTGGTTAAATTTCGATTGATTTTTAAAACTTTGTTCTCGTTCGTAATTGCATTACGTGTACGATTTAATAATTTTCTAGTAACGATTTCCTTGCGTGATTTACTATCAAGAATGTGTAAAACTACTGCTGTACAACCCAGAATCAAAACTAATAATGTTCCAATAAGTGCAACGTAACATCACGGTGTCCATACTCCATCAATAGTGACAAACTCAATAAAATCATCATTAGTGAATACGTACAAACCTAATATCACTAGCGTTGCGCAAAGAAATAAACCCGTAATTACCAAAGTTGTTGTAACAAAATAATTAACTCACTTAGGAACAATATAACCATGAAACTCATTTTTTCGTTTAGTTTCAATAATACGTTGCTGTTGTTGTTTGATTAATGCTTGTTGTTTAGCTTTTTGTTTTAATTCTCAACGTAAACGCTTTTCTTCTTCAAGCATTTTTAAAAATAATGCACGTTTCTTTTGCTTTTCGGAACGACGAAGTTGCTTATCGATCATTGCTTGCTTTTTATTTAAAGCACGGATTCTGGCTTTATTTGTATTGTTATGTGATTCTTCTTTTTGTGTTTCTTTTTTAACCACTTTAACATCATCAAAATTTACTTTGTTCGGTTTGGCGAGTTTAGCATCAAAGTTTTTATAAATCAATTTATGCTTAGAATTACCTGGCGAATGTTTCTGTTCTCACAATTGTCTTAAAATCAATTGACGTTCATTTTTTTGATGTTTAGCAAGATCACCTAACGTTCCCATTATAAAACTTCCTCTTTTTTTAAAATATATATGTATTAATCTACTATCTAATAATACCTTAATTCAGTCATATTACTCACAATTTTTTGTAGTAAACTTTTAAAAAAACATCACTAATATTCAGTTGATAACTTAAAAATCACAATTTAATATTGATTAATATTGTCTTGTGATTTTTAACATTTGGTAATGTTTAATTTTGATAATTTTTGAGCATTTGAAAGTGCTAAGCGATGCGTAAAATTATCAGTGATTTACTAAAATACCTGTAAACGTTCACTGATAAGTTGCATATTGTTATTAATAAGTTTTGCTCGTCCTTTTATTCCGACAACTGTACCGTTAGTAATGGTGTCTAATTCGTTTTTGAACGATTCAACATCAACTAAAATATCAATCACATCATAATAATCTTCATCGTGTGCTTCAATTGCTGGTTTTTCAACTTTTAATTTTAACGTGGTAAAGCCGTTATAAACTGACGCAGTTAATTGATCAACAATACCAATGATTGCAATAAAATTCATATTTCTCCTTCCTATAAATTCGACAAATAATCATAAATCTGAAGTGACCAAGGAAATTATGGAATTATTTTAATTTTGCTATGATTTTTATCTATACGAATAAAGAAAATCTATTAATAAGATTGGATAAAATTTTGGCGGTTCAACCAAAATTCATTCTGGTGCTTCGTGAGGGACTCGAACCCACGACCCAATGATTAAGAGTCATTTGCTCTACCAACTGAGCTAACGAAGCATAATATTGATTATTATAATTTTTAATTATCTAATGATTAGATTTTTATTTTTGCAAATGAAGATACCCACTATATTAGACTATCCAATTTTTAATGTTATTAATATCAATTGGTATCAAATCTTTTTCGGTTTTATTGTTGACTAATGCATAACGCAACGCCTTAACTGTATCTAATGATGTGAAACAAGGAATTTTAGATTCAACAGCTAAACGGCGGATTTTAAATCCATCGCTTGTAGCTTTTTTACCAATAGTTGGTGTATTAACAATCAAATTGACTTTACCTGAACGAATCAATTGTAAAACATTGTTCTCGGCACGAATGTCTTTCTCAACAATTGATACTATTAAATTATGTTTAGCTAAATATTCACCCGTACCTCTAGTGGCATAAATATCAAAACCCAATTGTACATATTTTTTTACAATGGATAACACTTCTTGACGATCTTGTTTTTTTACAGTAACCAACATCGCACCACTATTAGTGACGTTAATCCCACCAGCAATAAAAGCTTTTAATAAAGCATCTGATAGCAATTTATCAACTCCTAATACTTCACCAGTAGATTTCATTTCGGGGCCAAGCGAAATTTCACTATCTTTAATTTTTTCAAAAGAAAATATTGGTAATTTAACGGCAATGTATTGTGATTTTTTGTATAAACCGACACCATAACCAATTTGTTGCAATTTCTGACCCAAAATTACTTTGATTGCCATTTCAATTAATGGAACATCAGTTACTTTACTAATAAATGGGACAGTACGCGAAGAACGTGGATTTACTTCAATGATATACACTTCGTCTTTATGCACAATAAATTGAATATTTAAAATACCTTTGATTTTCAATGCCAATGCAATTCGTTTGGTGTAATCAACAATCCGATCAATAAAACGTTGGTAAATGGTATGTGCAGGATAAACAGAAATGCTATCTCCAGAATGTACACCAGCACGTTCTAAATGTTCCATCACCCCCGGAATAAAGATATCTTTACCATCGCATACCGCATCTACTTCCACTTCACGACCCGAAATATATTTATCAATCAATATTGGGTGGTCTTGTCGAATCAAATTAATATGACTAACATATTTTATGACACTAGCATCATCATACGCAATCGCCATACCTTGTCCCCCAAGTACATATGATGGTCTGATTAATACGGGGTATCCCAAACGGTTGGCAACAACACAGGCTTGTTTAGCTGTAAAAACCGTATCCCCCGCAGGACGAGGAATCATGCATTTGGATAAGATTTTGTCAAACTCTTTACGGTCTTCAGCGTGATCCATTGCTGATGGGGAAGTACCTAAAATTTTTACTCCCATATCAGCAATAGCCTTGGTTAATTTTATGGCTGTTTGTCCGCCAAATTGAACAATAGCGCCATAGGGTTTTTCTAAATCAACAATATTGCCAATGTCTTCAACAGTTAGTGGTTCAAAATACAATTTATCAGCAATGTCAAAATCAGTACTTACTGTTTCGGGATTAGAATTAACAATAATGGTTTCATATCCTAATTTACGTAATGCTCACACACAATGTACTGAACAATAATCAAATTCAATACCTTGTCCTATCCTAATAGGTCCTGAACCAATAATTAGTATTTTTTTCTTGGTTGTTTTAGTATTAACTTCATTCCCAATGTGATAATCTGAATAATAATAAGCGCTTTGCGCATCAAATTCATTAGCACAGGTATCGACAGTTTTGAAATTAGCAATAATTTGGTGCTGAAGACGCATATGTTTGATATCTGCTTCTGTTTGTTTAGTTAAATTAGCAATAGAAGCATCACTAAAACCCATGAATTTGGCATGAGTTAATAACTCTGGTGATAATTTATTAGTGGTAATAATTTTTTCTAATTTCACAATTTTACTTAACTTGTTCAAAAAGAATAAATCAATCAAAGTCACCTTATGTATTTGCTCAATAGTAATGTCACGTCTTAATAACTCGGCAATTACCCAAATGCGTTCATTAGACACAATTCGTAATTCTTCATGCAATGTTTTCGTAGACATAGCATGATATTTATCCATTTTCAATCCATCCACATTTTCTTCTAAAGAACGAATGGCTTTCATTAAAGCCATTTCCAATGTAGTCCCAATCGCCATTACTTCCCCAGTTGCTTTCATTTGCGTGCCTAATGATCTTGATGCGGTTAAAAATTTAGCAAAAGGTCACTTAGGAATTTTAACTACAACGTAGTCTAGGACTGGTTCAAAACTTGCAAAAGTTTTTTGTGTGACCATATTTTTAATTTCATCTAACGTATGGCCCATCGCAATTCTTGTAGCCACACGTGCAATTGGATATCCTGTAGCCTTAGAGGCTAAAGCCGAAGAACGTGAAACCCGTGGATTAACTTCAATTACTGCATATTCAAAGCTTTTTGGATTCAAAGCATATTGAACATTACATCCGCCTTCAATTTTTAATTCGCTAATAATTTTCAACGATGCAGTGCGCAATAACTGTAATTCTTTATCAGCTAATGTTTGACATGGAGCAATAACGATACTATCCCCCGTGTGAATGCCTACTGGATCAAGATTTTCCATGTTGCAAACAGTAACAACATTACCAATACGATCACGCACAACTTCAAATTCAATTTCTTTTCAACCACTAACACATTTTTCAATTAATACTTGATGAACGCGCGAATAACTTAAACCAGTGTTAACAATCGTTTTCAAACTTTCAGCATTTTTAGCAATACCACCTCCCGCACCACCTAGTGTATAAGCTGGTCGAACTACTACTGGATATCCAATAGTTTTGGCAAAAGTAATAGCTTGATCAGTTGAATTAACAACTTTAGAAGGAATACAAGGCTCACCAATTTTTTCCATTAAATCTTTAAATGCTTGACGATCTTCTGCACGGTGAATACCTTCAATTGAAGTGCCAAGTACACGAATATTATGTTTTTCTAAAAATCCGCTTTCGTATAATTCCATGGTTAAATTCAAAGCGACTTGTCCACCTAAGTTCGGTAATAAACTATCGGGCTTTTCAAGTGCAATAATTTTTTGTAATGAATTTACCGTGAGCGGTTCAATATAAATATGATCAGCGATATTACGATCAGTCATGATTGTCGCAGGATTAGAATTTACTAAAACGACTTCAATACCTTCTTTTTTTAATTCACTACAAGCTTGTGTGCCGGCATAATCAAATTCAGCTGCTTGACCAATAACTATTGGTCCCGAACCAATCATTAATACTTTTTTAATTCTATGATCTCTGGGCATAATGTTGCTTAACCACCTTTAAAAAATCATTAAAAATATAAGCAGTGTCTTGTGGTCCGGCGCACGCTTCAGGGTGGAATTGTACAGTTAATATTTTCTTATTACGATATTTTAATCCTTCGACTGTGCCATCATTAATGTTGCGATATGTAACATAAGCAATATCTGGATTAATTGTTTTTTCATCAATGTAATAACCATGGTTTTGTGAGGTAATGTACACCCTTTGATTTTCAAGGTATTTTACAGGGTGGTTTGGCCCACGATGTCCATATTTTAATTTTTTAGTAACTGCTCCAGTTGCTAAACTTAATAGTTGATGTCCCAAACAGATACCTAATATCGGTATATCACTACCATATAGTTTTTTAATAGTTGAAATTGCAGTTGTATTATCTTTGGGATTACCAGGACCGTTTGATAAGACAATACCATGAAAATGTTTGTTCAAAATGAATTTGGCGTTAGTCGTTGCTGGGAAAAGCGTGACAGCACATTGACGTTGCACTAATGAACGAATAATATTTTGTTTCACACCAAAATCAAGTAAAGCAATTTTATATTTACCTTTAGGATTAATTATTTTGGTTTTGGGGGTTGTTACTAGTGATACGTGATTATTTATTTTGGCATTTTGAAGTTTTTTAATTTTTTTTGCCATATTTTTTATGTCGCCAGTAATCATGGCCATCATCGCACCCTTTTCACGAATAATTTTTACTAAAGCGCGAGTGTTAACATCTTCTAACCCAGGAACGTTTTGTTGTTTTAAAAAATCTTCTAAATTGCACTCTTTACGAAAATTAGATGAAAATTGTGCTAGTTCTTGAACAATAATAGCACTAACTCACGCACGATTTGATTCGGTATCTTGATACATGACACCATAATTACCAATCAATGGATAAGTAAAAACTACACCTTGTTTAGCATATGAAGGATCAGTAAGTGTTTCCATGTATCCTGACATGGAAGTATTAAATACAATTTCAAATATCGCATCTTTATTTACGCCAATACGTTTGCCGCAAAAGATTTGGCCATTTTCCAAGATTAAATATCCAACCATTTTGCTCTTAGTCAAAAACTATTTCACTAATGATAACACATTAATAAAATATTTGTCGGTTGTTGAAAATAATCGTTTAAATTGAATTATTATTTTCAGATTTCTTCGTGTATGAGTTTAATTCCCAATTCGTTAGCTTTGGTTAATTTATTACCACCATTTTTGCCCACAATTAGATAATCAGTATTCTTGGTGATTGAATCAGTAACTTTTGCATCAAATTTGTTTTCTAATATTTGCTTAATTTGTTGACGAGATATTGTAAAACTACCAGTGATTACAATATTCCTTTGATAATACGGACTATTTCGATTGATAGCAGCACCAGTATTTGATGACAAATAGTCCATGTTAATACCTAATACTTTTAATTGTTTTAGCAAATCTAAATTTTTCGGATTATGAAAATAATTAACAATTGAAATTGCTACAGTTTCGCCAATATCGTTTACATTGGTTAACTCTACCAAATTTGCCATCATTAGTTTATTCATAGTTTGAAATTTCTTGGCAATTGTTTTAGATAATATTTCACCTACGTGTCTAATTCCTAATGCAAAAATTAATTTTTCTAGTGAATTTTGTTTGGATTGAATAATATTGTTTCATATATTGCTAAAACTTTTAGATTTAATTTTCAAATCTGCTTGAAAAATACGATCTTTATGTGTGTCTATTTTGTAAATATCACTAATTGAATGCAAAATACCTAAATCATATAGTTTCTGAATATTTTTTTCAGATAAATCCTCAATATTCATGGCTTTTTTACTACAGAAATGAATAAGCGATTGTACGATTCTCGCAGGGCAAGATGTGTTGGTACAATATTGATCAACTTCACTTATCTGCTTTTCTAATAATGAACCGCACACCGGACAATGTGTAATAGGTTTAAATGATGTTGTTTCTGCGCGTTTTTCTAATACAGGGCCCATAATTTTGGGAATAATATCACCAGCCTTAAAAACTTTTACCACATCTTGAATACGAATATCATTGTCCAAAATATATTGAGCATTATGTAGTGTGGCTGATGAAACAATTGATCCCGCTAATTTTACTGGTGTTAATTTCCCAACATAAGTAATCCTTCCCGTACGTCCAACCGTTGGATAAATATCTAGTAATTTTGTTTGAACAATTATGGGCGGAAATTTATACGCAATTGCTCATTTAGGAAATTTTGAAGTACTGCCCAAATTATCATAAAGATTCATATCATTTTCTTTAATAACAATACCATCAATAGGAAATGATAAATGATCGCGTTGCTGACTTATTATGTCGACATATTTTATAACTTCTTTTATGTCCATTATTTTTTTACTTTGACTGGCCGTTTTAAAACCTAATTGTTTCAAAAATTGAATCGCTTCGTATTGGGTATGTATATTTTGTGATCGAAGTACACTATCATCGGGTAAATAATAAGCAATCATTTGTAAACGCCTTTGGGCAGTAATTGATGAATCTAAATTACGCATTGAACCAGAAGCAGCATTGCGTGGATTGGCAAATAAATTAAGATTTTGTGCAGCTAAATGTTGATTAATCCGATTAAACTCATCAAATGATAAATATATTTCTCCCCGTACTTCTAGTCGTGAAATGTTAGTGCTCACAGTCAAAGGAATGGACCTAATTGTTTTGGCATTTACAGTTACATCTTCACCATATTCACCATCACCACGAGTTAGAGCGGTTTTCAATTTACCTTCAATATAAATAAGCGAGATACTTAAACCATCAATTTTAGGCTCAACACAATATTCCACATTAGACGCATCACAATTTTTTTTGATATCTAAATCAAATTTTTCTAACTCTTCGTGAGAAAAAGCATTTGACAATGAAAGCATCGGAAATTGATGTTTGATTTTTTTAAAATCATCTATCACGAATCCACCAACTCGTTGCGACGGCGAATCGTCAGTAACATATTGTGGATATTTTTTCTCTAGTGTTAATAGCTCTTTTAAAGTTAAATCATATTCAACGTCTGTTACTGTTGGTGAAGATAAAGCATAATATTCATACTCTCATTGCTTGAGTTTTTGCTTTAAAATGTCAATGCGTTTAATAATACTATTATCCATAGTGCAGAATGTTTGCGGGTTTAGACAAATAATTTTTACCAATCTGACAACTTATTGTATTAATTAACGGCACAATAATCAATCAATTTATTAATGAAATATCAAACGAAAAGTTAGAAGTTTGTAATTTAACAAAAATATTTAGTGATAACGGATTGAAAAATAAAATTAATGTAAAAATAATCAGTGATACATTGGTTAAATGTTTTTTTTCTGTTTTTTTCGCAAATAAACGTTGCGCAATAATCATAAACATTAATAAAGCATATATTATTCACGTAACTTTATTTAGCCATGTAGAATGTAACGAAAAATTTCATGCGTAATTATAATTTCATAATGACGTTTGAAATTGATAGTCATATGCAGTTAAAAATAAAAATAAACTAATCACATAAATTACACTTGTCAATGTAACTATAAAAAATAACGAATGTTTAGTAAATATTTTATCAAACCGATTAATTATGAAGTTTAATCCACCCAAAAGCAATATGTATATCAAAATCACACTCATCAATATTGTTATTGTGATTAAGCATATGTATATTCAGACTCCACTATACTGAATTCACATAAAAAAACAGGTTAAATACGGACCACTAATTCAAAATAGCCAACCCCCAGGATTTAAATTGTTTTTCATACAATAATAGAACGTAAATATTGTTAATATAGTTTCAATAAGTATTGAATTATTGTCAAAAGCCGCTAAAGTGATAACCGTCAATCCCAACAAGACATTACGCGCAATATCACTAATGTATTTTAAATTAAATAAAATATTGATGTAAACCAGCAAAAGTAATGGTAACCAGCTATCACCAGCAGTTGGTGATGCAAAAAAAACAAAAGAGCCAAACGAGACGATACTTATTGTTATAAGAAATAAACATATTTGCACCCACGATCAATGTTTAATTTTTAAATAATGATGTCCAGTAATTGCACAGCTAAAAATGAGTATGTATGTCGGAACATACTCCCAAAATAAAAATTGTCCAATTTGATTTTGACCACTGATGTTGAATAACATTTTTGTACACACACTAAATATTGAAAGACACGAAAATAAATGGAAATTAAATGATCCTTCATAAAACTTAACAATGGATAACTTACCAACTTTATTGAATAATAGATAATTACCTAAAGCTAAAAATTGCTGTGAATTGCGATTGCTTACATTAAAAAAATTGTTACCATTTTTATATCCAACCAATATCGTTAAAATCAATATTGCACAAGTTACTAATGCAATTAAACCAAAAATCAATAATATTTTGTAGTTGAGACGATATGTAATAAAGAAATATTGGTAATTCCAAATAAAACACATAATCAGCATAATTTGAATTGCAACTATAAAAATAAGGTATGTTAAAACATTTGCATTTATTAAGTACAAAATAGTAAAAAATATTAAATGAATAAACATATATACTAAAAATCCCCAAGTGATAGCTAAATAATTATTGATAGCAATTTTTCAACGAATAAATAATTTACCAATTCCAAACGCATTAAACATTGTTAAAAATAAAGTAAAAAATATCGCTGCTGCTACCATAGCATTAAATGTTAAAAAATTATAAGAAATTAAGTGTTAAATTACGATTAAATTAAATCGTTGGATCAACTAAAATCATCTCTTCTAAAGTTGAATCAGGCCCGGGTTTTAATTTAGTGCTTCAGGTTTCATCATGAATGTATTGTTGACGTAACGTTTCATTTTTGACATAAATTCGTCCTTTACCACTATTATTACCTAAATTACAATCTTCAATTCGAGTAATTCATTGGGCACTTGGCAAAACATCATAAATATTAAGAGAAATAAAATAATTTACATCAATAAATAATGTAGTCATTGGATAAACACTCTTTGCACCCCCATTACTTAACAAAGTTCTTCCTATCCGAACCACTGAATTAGGTATTCTTAAAGATGTAATATTTAAATTGTAAAAAGAAAAACTACTAAGATTTTCAATTGATGAATCATTTGGAAATATTATTTGTGTTATTAAAAATTGCCACCTTAAAAAGCAACGACCCGTACTTTTTAATGATGAATTTATTGTAAAAGAGCCAGTAAAAGTTTCGTTGTTTGCCAAAGAACTACTAGGATTGGCAAACCCCAGCGTTCCAATTCTAGCAGAACCAAAAATTCGAGTATCTACAAATGAAAAACCTTCAGTGACGGTTCAAGTTATTCCCAAATCAATTACATCATTCCCAAGGACAGCATCAGTTCCGTGAATTGATATTTCGTGTTGAGTATCTTTATATGTAGCTAATGTTTCGTCAATCATGCCGACTCGGTGGTGAATCAAATCAAATTTATAAAAACGAATAGCACCGCTAGTAAACCCACTTCATCCATCCATTGCATTTAATTGATCATAATTAAGTGTGAAATAAGTGGACGGATCATCAGGAGCTAAAGTTATTGTTACAGTTTGTAATAAATCTAAAAAATAGGGATTAGCGTTCACTAAAATATCGTAGGTGTAAGGGTTAGTAGAAACACCAACACGATCAATACTATAGCAATCAATGTCAAAGAAAATTTTACTTGCATCAATGTCGTTAGCGTCTAAAAATGTTTCCATCGTATCTCACGGCTGATCAAGATCGCTTTCATCAGTTTGAATTGATGGTAAGATAAGCGATGTTTGGGTAAAATTCAGTTGACTACGTTTAATCAAATAATATACATCCACAGTTCCTGTATAAATAAGATCATTAGGTTTAACACTAACTGTAACTTTATAACTACCACTATGTGTTTCATCACCAACAATTACATGAGTTTTATCTCATACCGCTGTGGATGGATC
>JAITRQ010000008.1 GCA_031288285.1 Mycoplasmataceae bacterium | reverse complement strand
GACAGTGCGCAATTAAACGCTGTAGACAATATTGGCAATGATGTTACTCAAGGTTCGTGAACGATTAGTGAAACAATACCGGGTTTTTCATTCAGTAACACACAACCAGGAAAATTGATGTGGGATGTTGATGCTCCAGGAACATATCGTTTAAGTATTCAAGTGACCGCTGAGGGATTGACTGCTACCAAAGAAAATATTGCCATTGTTGTTAGTAACGATGCACCAGCACCTGCTACGACATTTACAATTTATGGTGAATCAACGATCAATGGCGTTGCTGGTCTAAGCAGTACTAGTTCATATAGTGCTGTGGATAATACTGGTAATGATGTTACTAATAATTCGACATGAAGTCTCATTGGCGCTCCAAGTGGTGTGTCAATCAATAGTGGCACATTAAATTGAACTAGTAGTTTATCCGCTAATACTTATACGTTTGCAATTCATTGTGTTTCTGGAACATTGACAGGCCAAGATAAAAGTGTTACATTAACAATCACTACCCCAAAGCCAGCTGCAACTAGTATTAATGTTTATGGTGCACCAGCAATTAACGGTAATGCAGGAACTGCGGGTAGTATGCAATATACAGCCATCAACAATAATGGTGAAGCACTCACTAATCCAACGTGAAGTATAACTAGTCCACCGGCGGGTGTAACTATTAATAATTCGGGTTTATTGAGTTGAACAGCTAGTGCCACCGCTGGTACATTTACGATTAATTGTGCAGCAGCAGGATTAACTTCCGGAACACTGAGTGTTACATTAAATATTACCATTCCAAAACCAACACCTACTAGTATTAATGTGTATGGTGCGCCAACCATTAACGGCGTTGCGGGAACTGCGGGTAGTATGCAATATACGGCTACTAATAATAATGGCGAATCACTTACTAGTCCAGTATGAACTTTAACATCGACACCGGCTGGTGTAAGTATTAATAACTCGGGTTTATTAAGTTGAACAGCTAGTGCAGCCGCTGGTACATTCACTATTAGTTGTGCGGCAAGTGGTTTAACAACCGGGACATTAAGTGTCACGTTAAACATTACCACGCCAAAACCAGCTGCAACTAGTATTAATGTTTACGGTGCACCAACCATTAACGGTGTTGCAGGAACTGCGGGTAGTATGCAATATACGGCCACTGACAATAACGGTGAATCACTTACTAGTCCAACGTGAAGTATAACTACACTAGCAGGTGTAAGTATTAATAACTCGGGTGTATTAAGTTGAGCAGATAATGCAACTGCTGGCGCATTTACGATTAGTTGTGCGGCATCAGGATTAACAACTGGCACATTACAAGTTACATTAACCATCACTACCCCAAAACCAACACCTACTAGTATTAATGTGTATGGTGCGCCAACCATTAACGGCGTTCCGGGAACTGCGGGTAATATGCAATATACGGCTACTAATAATAATGGCGAATCACTTACTAGTCCAACGTGAAGTATAACTACACTAGCAGGTGTAAGTATTAGTAACTCAGGTGTATTAAGTTGAGCAGATAATGCAACCACTGGCACATTTACGATTAGTTGTGCAGCAGATGGTTTAACAACCGGGACATTACAAGTTACATTAAATATTATCCCTCCTCCGACTCCTACTCCATCTAAACCCATTCCGTTTACTGATGAATATTTTGAATGAACCACAAGTACTGACGAATTAACTATTACTGGATTACAAGGTGGTGTTGATTTAAGTAATTATGATACATTATCAATACCCGCCACATATACTGATGGAAGCGGCGATACATATTTTATAACTGCAATTGGAGCGAATGCATTTAGAGAATTGTTTAATTATTATAGTGCATACGATACTATCACTAATCTGGATTTAACTACTGCTGTTAATTTAAATTCTATCGGTACTTATGCGTTTGAAAACTGTTCAGGATTTACCGGTTCATTAATTATCCCCGGTTCAGTAACTAACATTTATGAAGGTGCATTTATGGGTTGCTCAGGGTTTAGTGGATCATTAATAATTCCCAATTCAGTAACTATTATTCATGCTTATACTTTTTTTTCCTGTTCAGGATTCACTGGTTCATTAGTAATTCCTAATTCAGTATCTAGTATTGCCGCTACTGCATTTTTGGGTTGTTCAGGACTTACTGGTTCATTAACAATTCCTGATTCGGTAATCAGCATTGGTAATAATGCGTTTGATAGCTGTGGAGGATTTACTGGTTCATTAACAATTCCTAATTCAGTAACCGATATTGGTGTTAATGCTTTTTATGGTTGTTCAGGATTTACTGGTACGCTAACAATTGGTAATTCAGTGACTAATATTGGTCAGTTTGCGTTTGCAACTATAAAATTTACAGATGTTATCAATTATTCGCCAAGTTTTAACTTGGCAGATAATGTCGGCAATGCCAAAGTATTAATTCCTGCATCATCAGGAACAAGTTTGGATTATGAAAGCGGTTCGGTAGTTGGTTGTATTGCGTTTGGTCAATTAACAATTCCCGATTCAGTAACTAGTATTCATGAATATTTATTTTCTCACTGTTCAGGACTTACCGGTTCATTAATAATTCCTAATTCGGTAACTGATATTGGTGATGGTGCGTTTACTGGTTGTTCAGGATTTACCGGGTCATTAATTATCCCCAATTCAGTAACTAGTATTAGTGGGTATGCTTTTGAAAGTTGTTCCGGATTTACTGGTTCACTAACAATTCCTAATTCAGTAACTAGTATTGGTGATGGTGCTTTTTATCAATGTTCAGGATTTACCGGTTCATTAACCATTCCTAATTTAGTAACTGATATTGGTGATAGTGCTTTTTATGCTTGTTGAGGATTTACTGGTTCATTAACAATTGGTAATTCAGTAACCGATATTGGTGATATTGCTTTTTATGCTTGTTGAGGATTTAATACTATTAACGTTTCGAGTTGAACTTCAGTACCAACAATTGGTAATGATGCATTTATTGGTTTCAATAACACTGATGGCGGAACGGTTATTGTTCCTGCAGGTCTTGGTATCACAATAAGTACATTTAAAGGGTTACCTGATATTTGACAACTTTCACCAGTCTAGTTTACCAACACAATTCTCATAAAAATTGTGTCGTTTTTTTTTTTTTTTTGAAGTTATATTAACCTAATTTGTATTGAAAGTTCGGATATAGGAAGCATTTTCAAAGTTGGTGGTGTTTTTATCGTTAATTTTGCTCAAATAGTTATGAAGCTGATATCGGATTTAATACTACTCTTAATCAGCAAAGGGATTTTTTATTGATGGGCTATTCGTATTTAAAAATAGTTATATTGCTGACACTACTTTGCTGTTGACTCTGACTAATCACGTGACTAGCGGTAATTGCTCGTTAATTATTCAAACGTGATTGATGAGTATTGCTGTACAATTAGTCCAACTTTAACATTTGCTTTTGCTAAATTATCAAATTCAATAAAGCACTTATTTTGTATTAAACATAATGTGTTTTATAGACTTGTATAATAACATGTGTAAAAAATGATTAATAAATTATGCGTTTAATTGGGTTAGATTTGGGTTCTAAATCAATGGGCATTGCAATTACTGATTCGCAACAAACCATTGTTTCGGGATTAGAAAATTTTTGATACCAAAAGCAAAATCTTCACATCTGCTTGAACAAGATTAAGCAGTTATTAGTGTACTATACCAATGATGTTCAGGCCATAATTTTGGGTTATCCCACTGATGTTAATGGTAAAAAAAATTCACAAACATTATTAGTGGAGCAATTTTATAATTTACTTGTGCAAAATATTTCTTGTAAAGTTATATACCACGATGAACGCTACAGTACTAAACAAGCCACTTATGATTTAAAATTTAATCTTGGTTTAAAAAGTAGTCAGATTAAAAAAATCAAAGATAAAATGAGCGCAGTGGTAATTCTTGAAGATTATTTGAGTTCATTGAAATGAAGCAAGTTGTAATTAATGATCTTAAAACCCACTGCTTGCAAGACAAAATTCCGATTGTTAGAGATGCAACCATTAGCTTGATTAATGAATTGATTGATACTAAAAAAATCAATCATATTTTAGAGATTGGTACTGGATACGGATATAGTGCATTGTGTATGGCGAGCAATCGAATTGTTGATAGCATCACTACCATTGAGAAAGATCTACATAAGTTTTTAATTGCTAAACAATATTTAAGTCCCAATTCTAAAATCACTTTAATTCATGGTGACGCTTTTAAAACCGAATTTAAACAGCGATATGATTTAATCTTTATTGATGGTCCTAAATCAAACCAAATTCATTTAGTACAAAAGTACTGTGAATATTTAACTCCCGCAGGGATCATGATAATTGATAATATTTATTTGAAAAAAATTACTGGCTTAAAAAATCCTAATAAAAATCAAAAAGCACTAATTACTAAAATCAAATCTTTCGAATCATGATTATTAAATCAGAATTTACTTAAAGTACGAATTATTGAGATTGATGATGGTGTGGCGGTTTGTTATAAAACATGTTAAAATTATTTCATTATTTATCATGGATTTAGTGATTAACCCTGCAAGTTATGACAATGCCATTGAATTGATTAAATTAGGTGTACCGTATATATATGTCGGTATTGACCATTATTCAATTTGCGCCAATTGTATTTTAAATTTATCTCAGTTACATGCTTTGGCAAAAATTAAAAAAAATACAAAAATTTTGGTTAGTCTCAATCGTTTTTTTTTCGAACCCGAAATTAAACAACTAGAAATATTATTACAAAATATTAAATCGATGCCAGTTGATGGGATTATATTTGGTGATTTTGCTATTGTTCAAATTGCCAAAGAGATCAATTTTCAAACTAAATTAATTTATCGTCCGTACACTTTGGTAACAAATTATGGTCAATTTGCTTTTTACCAACAAAATCAAATTAATTGCGCAATTTTAGCAAATGAATTGAATGCGAAAGAAGTTATGACTATTGCGCAAAACAAAGGACAAATGCAAATTGGATTGCAAGTAGCAGGACACGCATTAACAATGTATTCGCGATGACATTTAATTTCTAATTTTACCCAAACCCAAAAACAACCATTAGATCTTACAAATCGCAAGTTATTCCTAAAAGAACCATCACGACAACAACCGAGTGTAATATATGAAGATGAGCACGGTACATATATACTTACCAATTATGATTTATTGCTAATTGATGAAATTACTGAATTAAAAGCTAATGGAGTGGATTTTATTATTGTTGATAGTTTTTTACACGATGCTAATTGAACAAATTACCTTGCGATCTCATTTTTAAATAAAATTAACAATGAAGTGTTTACTCTTGATACAAGTAAATTTCCTAATCCGATTTCCAAGGGTTTTTACAAAGGTGGTAGAAAAAATTTGTTTTACTTACCTTCTACAGATTAAACGATATGAATAACAAAGTAGAAATATTAGCACCTGCAGGTGATTTGAAACGGGGCATGATTGCATTAGCTTTTGGTGCAGATGCTATATACTTTGGCGCCAAAGCATATTCACTACGTGCACGAGCCAGTAATTTTGATTTTACTGATGTCAAACAAATGTGCACTTACGCACACAAATTAGGTAAGCGTGCTTATCTAGTAACAAATATTTTGTGTCATTGCCATCATTTACCACAATTCTCGACATTTTTGACCAATATTATTTTCGCAGATGTTGATGGTTATATTTGTTCAGATCCATTCATTATCCAAACCATTAAAGAAAAATTGCCCCAAAAAGAAATTCACATTTCGACCCAACTTTCAGTGACTAATTCAAAAGCAGCATTGTTTTATAAAAATAATGGTGCAACACGTATTATCGTTTCGCGCGAATTAGCGATTAACGAATTAAAAGAAATGATCGCTAATGTTCAAAACCAAATTGCTATTGAGTATTTTGTTCATGGTGCAGTTTGCATTGCTTGTTCGGGTAGATGTATGTTAAGTAGCAACTATTGTTTACGAGATGCTAATGTTGGTGGCTGTGCACAATCGTGTCGTTGACCATGTTTACTTTATGACCAAAAACATACTTATTCTACAAATTTTAGTATGTCTGCCAAAGACATGTGCTTGATTAGTGATCTACAGGCATTAATGTTGGCCGATGTTTCAGCATTTAAAATTGAAGGTAGGATGAAATCAGAACATTATATTGCGACTGTAGTTAATGCATATAAACATGTCAAAAACAGTATTGTACATAATCAACCAGCAGATCATAAATATGTTGATGACGTAGTTAAAGCAGCCAATCGCCAAGTTTCTTGTGGATGATTTAATGGTTTACCATCTGCTCAACAAATGCTTTTTCACGGAAGATTAGAACAAGTCAATCAAAACTATGTTATGCTTGTGCAAAAACGAATTGATAGTCACACTTATGTTGTGTTATCTAAAAATTACTTTAATATTGCTAATAATTTTGAAATTTTAAGTCAATCATCTGATTGTTTCAAAATTATTAAACTTCATAAAATCACATTACAAGATGGTTCAACAACAACCATTGTTAACACACCAATGCAAGAGATTACTATTAGCATTGATCAATGTGTGAATTTATTACCCAACGATATGTTGCGTTTGGTTTGTTAGTGTGATATTAAAAATGGTTTGTAATTTGTTGTGACTTAAATAACTCGTTTTTAGTTTCGCTTTCGCGGTTGCTAATTTAACGGTTTTAATTTTTTTAAATAGTCTTTACCTGACATAATTTATTTTGTTTTTAAGTTGTTTAACTTAATCACATTATCAAGTTTAGAATCTACATTATCGATCTTAGTTTCAAGTGTATCAATTCTTTCGATGACATCCGCCAATGTATAACGGTTGTTACCTACTTTTTTAAGGTCTACTTGTCCCGTGTCTTTTGAACTTCTTTTGGTAATTTTGTAGTTATATTCCACAACATGATTATAACTTATATAGCACATAACACCAAGTACCATAAGGTGATTTAGGGTAATAAGATGTTAATATATTGGGTTGGCATTTTGCTTGGTACTACTGTTATAAATTGACAACTAATACTAAGATCTATAATCACTCTATCATTATGTTTAATATAATACTTTGGTATCATGAGTGAAATTGTTAATGCTAAAGATTTGCGACCCGGTAATGCTTTTATCTACAAAGATAGCTTATACCAAGTGATTGAAAATTCGTTTAACAAGACCGCAATGCGTGAAGGCATAGTAAAATGTAAAGTTCGCAATTTGCACACGGGAGCAATTACGACTATTGTACTTACTGGTGAGAAATTAGAAAAAGCACAGGTTGAGACTATCAAAATGATTTATTCTTATCAAGATTCAAATAATTTTATTTTCATGGATAACAGCACATATGAAACGATTGAAATTCCCAAAAGTCGTTTGGAATGAGAAAAAAAATTCATTACTGATGGCACAGAAGTAATTATTCAAAAGTACGACGATCAAATTTTGGGCGCTACATTACCCGATCAAATTGTGGCTGAGATAGTTGAAGCCGAAGAAGCGGTTCAAGGTAATACTGTACAAGCGGTTCAAAAAAAAGCATGAATTACTACTGGCTATGAAATAAGTGTACCGCAATTCATCCGTAAAGGTGATCGTGTTCTTATTAATACTTCAACTGGCGAATATGTAGGTAGGACAAAGTAATTATGGACCGTGTCATTCAAAATAATAAAGGGACAATCACTATTAGTGAATCATTAATTATTACTTTAATAAAAGATTTTGTTAGTCGCTATAACAACTATGTTTTAAAAAACGTTAGTATTATTCATGACGAAGATGAGAATTTTTCTTTTATTATTAATTACATTGGGAATATGTCTCCTGATTTCATTAATGTTATTAATGATCTGCAAGCAAAAATTACGCAGATGATTTTGGTCAATTTTAATATTGTTAGACCAATAGTAATTATTAGTGTTAATAATGAATAGAAGTGATGCTTTTGTCCCCAAAGCTCAATGAGAAAGACGCGTAGCAATTACGCGCTTTATTTATGCTGATTTAATGTTAAACAATCCTGTGGATGAGATTATTAAATCAAGTAATACTAATTACACTTTTGATGATGATCAATTAAAAATTGTCAATTACTACTCACAAAATCGTAGTAACATTGTTAAACAATTAACCAAGAATTTAGGTAAAAATTGAACCTGGGTTCGTATCCCGCAAGTGGAAAAAGCCATTTTAATAACGGCCATATGTGAATTTAACGTTAATCATTTGGATCGTAAAATTATCATTGATCAAGCTTTGGTTTCTACCAAACATTATGCTAATCCTAATAGTGCCAAGTACATAAATGCTATTTTGGATAAAGTATTAAAATAGTTTTATGGAAAAGATTCAATCTACCAAAATTCTTAATCTTAAATGGACTTGGTGATTGTTTTTGATAGCCAATGTTTTGTTGGTTTTAGCAGTGGCTATTGCTTGGGGTATATACCAGTCGGGGGCACCTGTTAAAGGTGCAATGACGACAGTAATTGTTTGTGATACGGTTGCTTTAGTATTGACGATTGTCTTTTTTTATTTTGATTCTAAAGACTTGTTTTTATTGGCAATGCACGTTCCCAAAAAGGTTTTTCGAATTTACTTTGCTTCTGGAATATTATTCATTTTGATAATCATTTTTACCATTATCTATTCAAGTTTATGAAATGATATTTTAAATGCCACCGGGTTACGTAGTAACGCTACTAATGCGTTTAGTATTACGTTTGGGATCATGTTTGGTGTTGTTGCTTTTGCCTCAATTGTGACAATTAGTATTTATCGTTACGGACGTTATCGTATTGACTTGACGATATTTCGTCGTCGCCATGGTGAAATAATTGCTCAACAAGAGTCAAACAACCAAGATAATCTTACTAAAAATGACGATGGTAATGATTCTAAAGATGATACTACCCAATTGCCTACAGCAAATTTAATTGATCACGTCGATAAAGAATAATTATTCTGGCGGCATCGTTAGTTTTCGAGAATGTTTCTTCTGGTAAATTAAGTATCCACCCAAGCCCAATATCCCCATAGCAAAAATAATAAAAGCGATTATTATAGCGATTGTGGTATTGTTTGCATGCGCATGAAAATTCGTTACATACAACGTAATTTCTTTTTGATTATTAATTGTTTTTTCAAATCAACTTATTTTGGCGATTAGGGTGTTACTTTTTTTGTCAACTTTTAGAGTGATTAACAAAGTATCATTATTCCGATTACAAAATTCATCACTTATATCTAGAAATTTTTGACGAAATAAATTGGTATTTATTGTCGACGGTGTGCGATTTAAAACGTTGGGTTCAATGTGTGATTTTAATTTAATATAGTATGGTTGCAAATTGGTGACAAGAAATGATTGGTATAAATATAAATCACGCATCTGGGGATTAGACACTTGATCAATCGTGATCTTTGCTTGTGTTTGGTCTTGCACTGATGATATTGTGAAATGCAATTGGTTGATGATGTCAGAAACTTGGTGACTAGCATTTAATAAAGCTTTAATTTGGAATTGGTCCAAATCATCAACGATCATGTTATAACGCAGTATTGTGCTATCAATGTTAGCGATTTGTTGATTCGCTTGTTTAAAGCCAGAGTAAGTGTGGGTATAAAACTGATCATTAATATTAATAGATATAACAGCCGTACCCTTCATTGGATCGCGTTGAATTTTATACTTTTTTTGATCCAATGCTTCACCATTACAAATGTTACCGTAATTGTCAGTTAATAAGACAAAGCGATTAATAATATCTGTATCACTTAAATCGCTTAGATAATGTTTTTTTGTGAACTCATCATCGCTTTCTTTAAACGCCACATTGTTAATGATCGCGGGTAAAATACGATAAGATCCATCAAGATTTTTCTGTAAATATTGACTATTATTAATTAAATCATCACCCTGTCAATTTTGAATATAAAATTCTGGAGTATCCACTTCATCCGTGCTAACGTTTATAATTTTGAATTGATAAATATTTTGGTTATTTGGAGTGATATTAATATCAATTCCTTTCAGTAGCTGGTCAAAATTAAAGTTGATATGGTGGTTTTGATATGCGGATGGTATTGCGGGGTTAGGTACAGCATAATTAACATTAAATTCCAAGTGATTTTTAATTGCATTAAGAATTGGCCAAGGATTATCAAACGGATTCATTTTATGTTTGATTAGCGTTTCAGTCATTGGAGAGTGCGAATTTTTATAAACTAATGAACTCGCTGAATCAAGATTCAGATTTGTACAAAATTTTATTTCTGGTATTAAACTTTGGATATTATTTTCATCTATTAAATTTCGATCTACTAATTTGTAAAACATCATTTTTATTTGATTGTCATTGTTTCCTTTTAAAGCTCCATCAATTGCTGCTTTAACTTTTTGATGATAGGCATCTAGCGTCACAATGAAATCGAATCAATCCCTATTGATCCCAATGTGGATAGTTTTGTTTTGAAAATTACAATCATTGATTGCTAACATTTGATTACAATCAAATAATCCGCCCATTAATTTGCTGTTTGCGTCGCCATTAATATTGATTTCATAAATGTTTGGGGCAAGCAATTGAGCGGGTAATGTTGATGTGGGTTGTAGCTCATATCAAAAACGATTAACGTAATTGTACAAAATATACACATGTGGAGTTTCTTTGAGGAAAGAATACGGCATACCATAAATGTCACCACTTGGATTAGTGAGATTGCGGTTGCTGCCAACATAAAAATGCAAATCTTTGCCAGTGTCATATTCGTAATGTTGATTATTATCTTTCTTGAAAACGACTGTGCCCCTCAATGAAGATTGATTTTTTCTTTTGGGTCACAAGAGAGAAGTATATAACCCGAGTTTAAATTGGCTTATACCCCAAGACATAAATTGCTCTTTAACAGATAAATTAATATTTTTACTATAACCCCTAGATCAATCTTGGATGCGTTTGGTGTAGTCGTAAAAGTAATCCCCACCGCAAGTACCGCAGCAATTATTGGTATTAGCATTCGCAACATTAATATTGTTTACTAAGTTTGTTGCTGAGATAGTTTGGGTATTTTTAGCTAAAAAAATCTTTTTAAATATTTGATTAATATTAATGTTTCTTTCGCACTTACCATTAAAATCAGTGTTGAGGTCGGCGCCATCGGCTCGAGTTATTTGCCGGCACGTCGTAGAAATATTTTTAGACGTAATTATGTTATTTGAATTTTCGAAGGATTGGTTGCTTTGATTTAATGATATATTATGGGAATTTGTATTTTTATACAAATCGTGCGAAATGCCTAGTGTCATTGTCAATGCAAGTAATAGTACCAATGTAACGATTTTATTGAGAAATTTTTTAGTTTTTGTCATGAGTGTAGTCTTCTACATAATATTAATATGCTAACAAAACCAAAATTTCTTAATAAATGTTCATTTTCGATTGTAAAAATTTCAAAAACTTTCTAGAATAATTTACGACAAATCAATTATTTATTCTTTAAGATTATTAATTTTTACTAATTTGTTAACACGACTACTCAAATTATTGACTTTGATGTTAATCTTTTCAAGACTGATTTTGATTTCTTTATTAAATTCTTCCTGTTTGTCAAAACGCTTATCTAAATTCTTTGCAAAATCTTGAAACCACATTTGAAATCAAATTGGCGGTTCGTTATTCCCGCGACGTTTTTTGTTATCGGTTGGACTTTTCACATCTTTAATTATACCAACCGACCCCGAATCTTTTGTTTCTCAAATAAGATTGACAAATTTAATGTGTGTGATTTTTTTCTGTTTTACCATTTAATTAGTTCTTCTAC
>JAITRQ010000007.1 GCA_031288285.1 Mycoplasmataceae bacterium | reverse complement strand
ATTTACTGCTTGAGCAGTTTATGCGATTGCTGGCTATACTAGCAAAATGTGAGGAGCGATGGATGGGTATAGAACATTTAAAGATAAAGTAATTCAAAATTATGATGCGAATGAAGGCCGCATTTTAGAATGAATGAATAATGAAAAAGAAGATTTTATCAAGAAATCTCACTATGTAAATTCCAACATTGGATTTGATCTAATTGAAGTATTTACTGGTAAAACAAGTGACGATATAAACAACATGGAAACGTTCATTAACTATTATTCACATAATAGTTAAATATTTATTACACATTTTAAAATTGAAAAATTAAGCGGAGAAACAAAATATGAAATTCAAAAAGTTAATAGCCAAATCAATTTTGACTACAGTTATTTGTTTATCAATATTTACCGCACCATTAATTTCGCAAACATGCGTTCATAATCATCCTTCACTTGAACAAAACACTATTAATGAGCATGCAAAATCTACAAACGATGACACAGATGGTAAATTGTCATTGTCATTCGCCAACGGACATAGTTCACTATCTAAAGCAAACGATGTAATAACCATCATTGCTCAACTTCGTGGCGGATTAGATCCTGATGCCATTACATGAAATATCCCGATTCCCGAAAATACTGGTGTAGTTGAAAATAAGATTGATAACACAACAGTAAGATTAGAAGCAACACTTGATATTGTTAAAAGTCAAACATTTTCAGTTTCTGCATCCATTGATGAAATTAGTGATAGTGTAGAAGTAAAACTAATTGCACCATCACCACAACCATCAATTGAATTGTCTTTTGCCAATGGACGTAATTCGTTATCAAATGCAGGAGATGTAATAACTATTATTGCTCAGCTTCTTGGTGACTTAGATCCTAATACTATTGCATGAAATATTGCCATTCCTGACGATACTGGCGTGACAAAAAATATGATTGACAACACAACAGTAAGATTAGAAGCAACACTTGATATTACTAAAAGTCAGACATTCACTGTATCCGCATCTATTGCTAGCGCTAGTGACAGCTTAGTAGTAAAATTAATTCCACCCGAAATTCAATCAATCGAATTATCATTTGCAAATGAGCGTGATTCACTATCAAAAGCAAAAGATGTAATAACCATCATCGCTCAACTTCGTGGTGGGTTAAATCCTACTAATATTACATGAAATATTGCCATTCCTGACAATACTGGTGTAGTTGAAAATAAGATTGATAATGCAACAGTAAGATTAGAGGCAACGCTTGATATTACTAAAAGTCAGACATTCACTGTATCCGCATCTATTGCTAGCGCTAGTGACAGCTTAGTAGTAAAATTAATTCCGCCTGATCCACAATCAATCGAGTTGTTTTTTACAAACGAACTTGATTCGTTATCAAGTGCAGGAGACGTAATAACCATCATTGCTCAACTTCGTGGTGGGTTAAATCCTAGTTCAATCAAATGAAACATTCCAATTCCTGACAATACTGGTGTAGTTGAAAATAAGATTGACAACACAACAGTAAGATTAGAAGCAACGCTTGATATTGCTGTATACCAGACATTCACTGTATCTGCATCTATTGGTAGTATTAGTGATAGCGTATTAGTAGTGTTAATGCCTCAAGCAGGCCCTACGCCAATAATCAATTTATCATATGTTAATGATAAAACCACTTTGATGATTCAAAATGACGCAGTTACCATTCATGCCGATGTAACAAATTTTGACCCAGAATTATTAATTTGAACAGTGGGTGATGAAGGCAATCTACCAGATCTTAACGTGACAACAACGATTGATAAAAATAATATAACTTTTAAATTATTAAAAAATGTTAATTGTGATGATTTGAGTATAAATGTTACTGCATCTTACAATGATGTTAAAAATCAATTACCACTTAATATTAAAAAACTCAGTTTGGCATTGACTAAGACGGGCAAAGATTTTATTCGACAACGAGGTGATGCTATTACTGTCACGGCTAGTTCAAATTATTTTGATTTAGCAGCATTACCATTAACATGAGAATATGACTCCGCTAAATTGAATAGTTATGGTATTAAGATTGAAAAAATCGGTATGTTTGAAATTAAATTTATTGCCGAAAATGATATTATTGTTCCCGAAGAAGAGATAGCAATTACTTGTATCGTTTATGATAGCAAATCTTCTGTTGATATTCAAGTTACTGATGCCACTCCTATTGTTCGTTTATCAATTAAAGGTGAGAATTCGATTTTAGCAGATATAGGTGATACAGTAACAATTGATGCAGAGATTGTTTCGAAAGAAATGATGTCATCCGTATGAGAATTTAATAAGTCTTTATTAGTTCAAAACGGAATAGTTGTCGTTGAAAACTCAGATACGCGTCTTGTTCTTAAGGCGACTTCTTTAATTAATGTCAATCTTTTTTTCAAAATTTCTATGTCTCTTGATGGAGTCGTTTATGATTCTCTAAATATATCACTACAAAATGCTCGTCATACGACGTTGTTTTGTGATTACTTAAATAATGCACATTTGATTAGCAAGAAAAACGATAGAGTCGATATTCAAGTTAGGTACTATTCACCTGAACACTCAAATAATATAGTGTGAAACCTTGATGAAAATTTACTTAAAAGTTATGGAATTGAATTTGAAACCAATAACGACATATTAACATTAACTGCAACACGAGACATTGATTTTTCGAGTCAGAGTATTGGGTCAGTTCAAATTCCTATAGAAGTTTTACTAGATGATGCATCTAAGACTGTTACTGTTGACTTATCAGACTCTCGATATTGAATACCAACAGAATTTTTATCAATTGATGATAATGGTGTTTTAAATGGACTCAAAAACGATGTGGCTAGTCTTTCGCCTTATAGAACGCTGTATATTCCACCGAATGTGAAATTAATTGCTGATTCAGCGTTTGATAAAGATTTGGGAATTTCGACATTACCAGACAATATTACTAGTCTAATTTTTCCTGATGATTCTGAATGTATGGAAATCGGTAGTTTTGCCTTTGCACGAACAAATTTTCTTAGTCTTCGATTACCAACTAAAATGCAAACGATTAAAAATTATGGATTTGGATTATGTTTAAATTTAACTGATGTTATTTTTAATGAGCAATTATCAGAACTTGACCCATTAAGTTTTACTAATGATTTTGCTTTGCGAAATGTATATATTAATAATGATCAAAATATTATTCAGATTGGTACCGCAGATATGACTGGTAACCCGTTTTTCGGTACGAACGATCAATTAAAAATATTTGCTCCGATAGTCCTAAAGTATGATTATGAGAATGCACGATCATGGAATCAATTAGGATTAAATTTTAATTTTGTGAGGTAAGAATTATGAAAAATTATGAAAAAAACATGAAAAGCGATCAAAAATTAATTAAAAAACGCAAGTTAAAATTATGACATTACTTTTTAATTGGTGGATTATTTATGACTGCAGTGGGTGTTACAGTTTTATCAACTCTTTTAATGGTTTCAAAAAACATTGCAGTTGATAAATGAAAAACCAACTGAGTTCCTATTGAACAATTAAATATTCAAAATGGTGTTTTATTGGGAGCTAACGAAAGTTTTGATCCAAACAGTACTCAATATGACACGTTAGTCATTCCGAAAAATGTAAAAACAATCAACAAAAAAGCTTTTTATGCTTCAAGTTCTGATAGAAGTATATTGAAGAATATTCATTACTTAAAGTTTGAGACGAAATCGCAATGTCAAGAAATTCAAGAATCTGCATTTAGTATGGCTGCATCGCTAATCGGTGACTTAATTCTGCCTAATTCATTAGTAACAATAGGAAGTGATGCGTTTTTAAATTGTAATTTTGATCAAAAAATCACTCTAGATGCCAAAATTGAAAATATTGGTGTTGATGCATTCTTTAGATGCAAATTTAACAATATTACTAATTCTTCTCATCATTTTGCCTTTGCATCAGCAGCTGGTGATGCTCGCATTTTAATCAAAAATAATGTGTCACGTGATTTTAATTATGTTTCTGATCAACCTGTTGGATGTTTAGCGACGGGTCATTTAATAATTCCCGACAATACACTAACCATTGGTGAATATGCATTTTATGGATGCAATGGGTTAACTGGTGATTTAGAAATTCCTAGTAGTGTAACTGATGTTGGTTATCAAGCTTTTGGTGGATGCGAAAGCATAAATTATGACACATCAACATTTAATGGTGTTGCAGGAACAATCCGTTGTTCAAAAGGTGCAAGTAAATGAATTATATCTGCCGACACCAGCATTCAATCAATTAATTTATCAGGCACATTAAGTAATGTCGTTGGAATAGCAGGCGGATGTTTTGAAAATTGTAAGGCTTTAACAGACACTACTGTTGTCTTAGATCCTAATATTTTAACAATTGGCAAAAAAGCATTTTGACAATCAAATATTACTACAGTTTCTGCTGTGACTAATAGCAAGTTAAAACACATTGGCGAAAAAGCTTTTGGCTCATGTTTGTCATTGACATCTGCTAATTTTAAAAGTGCTAATGACTTAGATAAGATAGATTCAGTAGTTTTCATATCTTGTGATCATTTAACAAGATTAAGTTTTCCATGGACTCAGCAAATTCCAAATGGTGTAGCAACTATAGGATCAGCGAATGGTGCAGCGTTAGGGTCGATTGTTTATAATAGTGGCACTGTTGAATTACCTTTAACCGCAAAAGGGAATGTTACTTTACAAGACTTCATTGGTATTGGTTTGCAAAACACTTGGATAGTTGAATATAACTAATTACTAATTAAAATTAACTCCATACACTTATAATTTAGCAAATTGGTATGGGAAAACAATATTTTGCCAGCGATAAATTAAAGTTTATTAATAAATCTTATATTGATACGCTAAGTATTATTAGATTATTTTTATGATCTATTTTTGTAACTTTAATGATTACGTTTTTAATTTTAATGATTAATGAACGCAGCTACATCAACGCGCATACCATATGTGGTAGTGGTATTGTTGGTGAATACCCACAAGGAACCACAATTGACAATTGATTAAAGTACATTGCTCAACATCCAGATAGTTTAAGCCTACCAAATATTTATCAAGCAATGGTCAATGTACACCATCCAATCATTGATTTCTCATTAATGTCATTTTTGGGTGGCATTTCTGTGGCTTCTTTTACTGATTATGCTACAGCATGAAATGTTCACGATCAAAATATTACATTAGCTTATTCTTATGTGTTTATTGCCACCATGATTAGCGTAATTGCATTGTTTATGTACTTATACGTTAATGTGATTATGTTGCATCAGCATTATGTGGAAAAAAAATTAGCATTGAGTACCAAATATACCAGCAGTAGTGTGTCTTACCGCATATTTTACAATAAAATGATTAATGAATTTATCACTAACTTAGCGATTATTTTTGCATTTTTTAATTTTTTATCAACGTTAATTGTCAACGCTTATTGATTGATTTTGTATTCAGTTAAATGAATCAATGGTAAATTATCTAGAAATAGTGATTTAGCTGTTCTAAACACGTTTGCTTCTAATCGTAATGACTTAATTTACTTAATCTTTATTATGATATTTCAAAATGCATACACTATTTTAAAAACGATTTTTATTAAGGAGTTTGGAGTCAATTTAGATTTAATTTTCTCAATCGTTTTACCAATAGGTACAATCACAGTTATTATTGGATTATTTATTAAGAATTTATTAAGTTCTAAAGTTAGTGCGACATTGAAAGCTATTAGAAACATTAATGTCACAGTTAATAATTTTGATGTATTTTTTCATGCCGCTAAAATGGCAGCATTAGATGATTATAATTTTGTTACTATTTTGCCCCCAATGATTAAAACGCCATTAACTAATGGTACTATTGATAAAAATCAAGCTTTTGTGCTCATGCAACAGTTAGATGAGGCGATTGACTTTGTCAAACACCATATTAATCCTAAGAAAGCTCATGATCTTAATTATTTGTTGTGAGTACTATTTAATCAAATTAATGATATTGATGAAATCACGGAAATTAAAACTAATTTACTTAAACTTCACAGCAAACATTAAGTCATAAATTACTTTTCATATTTTGTTCTTTAATTAATGAGCATTTAATAACATTATTTTTTGCTATTGTGTATAAACGTATGCGAATTGGAATATAGAATAAAAAAAGAACCGTGAAGCACAAAAAAATAATTAGATGAAATGTTTTTACCATTGGCATAGTAGCAATCGGTTTAACTGGTATTGCAATATCAGCGCCTCACAACGTTTGTATATCGAGTAGTAGTAATGTTAATAGCGCTAGTAGCGTTGATCCGATTAAATTTGACAATCTAATTGACACCAAAACAAAATTCGCATCTTCCGCTTACATAACTGACGATGAATATGTTCCATCATGATATACAAGTGTTTATGAAGGTGTGTTTACTGTTCAACGCATGCCTCAAGCTCCAAGTCAGTGGCCTAAATTGTTTATTCCTAAAGAGGCTACACGTATTGGATCGTTAGGAGAAAGGTCTACTTCTCAAACAGATCTTACTCATTCTTGATTTTACGGAATTACGGAAATTGATTTTGAAGAGGGAAGTCGATGTACAACGATTGATACTGATGCGTTCGCGAATTTTGTAAATTTAAAAAATATTGTTAACCTTCCACCAAATATAAAATATGTTAATGCTGGTGCTTTTTATAATACATGAAGTCTCCAAAATGTCGATATATCATTTCTGAAAAACCTAACTTACATTAATGAATATACCTTTGAAAATACCGGAATAAATTTTGGCAATATTACACTAGATAGTAAACTAATTCTTTTAGAAAAATTTGCATTTTATGGTGCAAACATAAAAAGTATTGACTTGAGTCAAACGCGACTAACAGATATTTCTCCTAATGCTTTTAGCTATTCTAGTATTGAAAATATTATTTTTCCTGAATCATTGACTTTCGTTGGTGATATGGCATTTTGTGGCTGTCCTTTTTTAGCTAAAGTAGATTTTGGTAGAAAAATGAACGCAATTGGTTCGGCGGCATTTTCGACGTGTAAAAGCCTAGAAAGTGTTTCTTTTCGCTATGACGCTGATCTTAGTCAAGCAATTAAATTAGGATATAAGGCGTTTGAATCGTGTGATAAGTTACAGCATGGTGATGTATCGTTCATCAATCTCAATATCTTTCACAATGTTCAAAATTGCTTGCAAGAAGGTGGGTGAGTAGATATTGATCCATGTGTTTTGGGCTTAATATATGGTGAAGATGATTTATTTAATATTGATGCTAATGGGACATTAATTGGTTTAAAAGATCATACTAATTTTGATTTAGGTATCTGTCATCATTTGTTCATCCCCCAAAGTGTCAAAGTCATTGATGTCAACGCATTTATTGATGGTTTTGGCGGTAGCGTATTTTCAAAAACAAATTGCAAATACGGCATTGATGCTTACTTTGCGGGGGACAATGCTTGTACCGAAATTAAAGAAAGTGCATTTGCGGGAAATGATGCGATTACATCAATCAGATTACCTAATACCATACAAACTATTAAAAATAATGCTTTTGCTAATTGTACGAGCTTAGCATATATTGGTTTGTCAACCAGTATATCTAGTATAGAAGATTTAGCGTTTTATAATTGTTCAGGTATTACAAATATTAATTTTGATCACAATAACTACTATAGTGAAGTAAAAATTGGTCCCAACGCCATGGCAATTTGTAATAATAGTTTATTAGATGCTAATCGCTCTTGAACAAATAAAACTGTGGTTGTGGGTGGATTAGCGTGTGGTGATGTGGACTTTACCAATGTCAATACATGTGAGTCAATTATTTCACATGCATTTAATCATTGTTCATCTATTACCGGACTTACTATTGGTTCAAACATTAGTAATATCGGTCAAAGTGCTTTTAGGGGCTGTAGTAGTTTAAAACGTGTTAATTTGTCAGCAGCATCTGAACTAAATTCAATTAGCACCCTTGCGTTTGCTGATGATACACATTTAGAAAATGTAGTTTTATCTAAAAACATCCAAAAATTAGGTGATTCAACATTTCAAAATTGTACTAATTTAGTAAAAGTGGAAACAGAGCTATGTGTCAACTTAAACATTATTGGTACATCATGTTTTGCGGATTGTATTAGTTTAATACAGTTTGTATGCCCACGATCAGTCACTTATATTGGTAGTTATGCATTTACGGGTTGTAGTAGTTTGCGGTATGTTACATTATTGTCAGATTACTTTGATGAATTGGGAGCGAATATCTTTGCAAATTGCATTAGTTTAGAAAAAGATGGTTCATATTTAATGTTTGTCAATATTGAAGATCCTAATATTCTTGAAGGAGTGATTTCTCCCGCAGGCATATTTGATGCGATCATACCTTATCAAGTGTATATTTCGGACATCACGAACGTTAATGATTGAGCCCGAATACTTAAATTACCTACAGAAGTTTTTTATCAATTTTCATAAGAACCCAATTCACTTAAACCACATTTAATATCTGTATCTTTTTTTTTTTTTTTTTGAAGTTAAAATTTATTATTTATTTTAAATAGTATTTCACAAAAAAACACAAACCGTGGCGAATTAATTAATTTAATTTTTTCAGCACAAACAAAGTGGTCTAACCGACTACTTTGTTTTTTGTTTGTGCCTAAGTTGGTAAAAGTGAAATAGTTATGAAGAAATTTTCATTTAAAAAAATCATAACCGTT
>JAITRQ010000012.1 GCA_031288285.1 Mycoplasmataceae bacterium | reverse complement strand
TGACGTTGAAGTTAATAGTCTTACTATTACTCCCGATTATTCTTTGTCAACTTATGGATATCCCTATGCAATACTTAATATCGAATCCAAGCCATATGGCTGTTATTATGGTTCAACATTTATTAAATTTGAATTTACTCCTTATCCTTTATATGAAACTTCAGGCTGTGTAGCAATTTATAACGCCAATTACAATACTGGCTTTGGTTCGCACACCAATGGTGACACCCAATGATTCAATTCAATTGATGGTACAAACACGGTCAATAAATTAAACGTAACTTTTAATGATCAATATTGCAAAATTCCTGCTGTAGTAGATTCAACTCCAATTGGAGCAGGGTTTGCCACGGCGTATGATGGAGATGTTGTAATTAATGATAACAGTTTTACTCAGGAGGTTGTTTTTAAAATCAGTGATTTTCCTCCGTACACTAATGTTAATGATTACATGTCTGATTATTATATTTTTTCTAACGCCCAAGGAGCGGGCATCATCTTATCAGTTGATATTAATTTGCATTATCCAAGATTTACTTATTCAGAAATGGGTTCAAATTATAAGCAAATTACTATTTCGGAAAATCCATTTGATTTGGATGCGTTTTATTCAATATCAGTGACAAATGATAATGCAAATAATTCGTTTTATGTATACCTTAACGGTGTAAGAATTTTTGAAATGTTGGCGTTACCCGAAATTAGAATACCTAGTGCTAGCGTAAAAATGATGCTAGCAGCAAATCCTGCCAGTGGAGGTGGTTTTGATGCAAGTTTTAAGCCGCTCAATGCCAATTATTATTGTTATCGGATTTACAATCAACCGTTAACTGAAGAACAAATTTTGAATAATTGACAAATTGATCAAGATCTATTCTCTTAAATACGTTTCAAATTCTTTTTTACCATATCAAGATTGTTATTTACTCTCTAGTTTTGTTTTATATAATAAAACAAGAAGGATAAACCTATGTCAAATTGAATAGTTACAATAAAAGATATTAAAGAAGCCCAAAACAAAATTAAAGATTTCATTGTGTTGTCTGACTTAATTTATTGCTATAAATTAAGTAAACAATGTCACGCAAAAATTTATATCAAATTAGAAAATACTCAAATCGTTAAGTCATTTAAAATTCGTGGTGCCGCTAATGCTTTAATGCACTTAAATAAGCAACAGAAAAAACACGGAGTAATCGCTGCAAGTGCGGGTAATCACGCACAAGGTGTAGCTTACGCTGCTAGTCAAATGGGAATTAAAGCAACCATTGTTATGCCATCAAGTGCACCGTTATCAAAAATTAATGCCACAACTGATTTTGGTGCTCAAGTAGTTCTTGCTCCATCACCCATATTTGATGATGCAAATAAATTGTCACAAGAATTGGCTAAGAAAAATAATTTTACTTTAATCCCTCCATATGATAATCGATATGTTATCGCGGGGCAAGGAACGATTGGTTTAGAAATTCTTAAACAACATCCCGAGATAGATACGATCATTGTACAAATTGGTGGTGGTGGATTAATCTCTGGGATTACTATTGCTGCTAAAAGTATCAAACCAGATATTCGAATTATTGGTGTACAAGTTGAGAATTTCCCTGCGATGTACAATAATTTTAATAAAACTTCATTAAAGACTAAACGTCTTTATGTACCAACGATTGCTGATGGCATTAGTGTAAAACAACCATCACAATATGCTGCTAGTATTGTCAAAAAATATGTTGATCAAGTAGTTACAGTTACTAATGAAGAAGTGGAAGATGCGATTAGATACATAGCAGAAGTTAATAAAATTATTGTTGAGGGTGCGGGTGCTACTGGTTTTGCAGCAATCTTGGCAAATAAAGTCAATGTCGCCAATAGACATGTAGCGGTAATTGCTTCGGGTGGAAACATTGATGTTGATCGTTTTATCCAATCCATTAATCGTTCTTTGGCTTTCCATCAACGTCGCTTTTTTATGACATTTAATTATCGTCCACAAGATTTATCTAAACTTTTAAGTGCTTTACAGTCGGCAGGAGCAAAAGCTTATGATGGGATAAGTGAAAAATTAATAACTGACCAATATCCACAAACTAGTGACAGTGTACGTTGGGTGATATTTTTATCAAAAGATTCGGACCAAGCAACATTATTTGTCAAATTGAAAAAAATAGGAATCAAATATAAAATTACTAATTGCTTAGCTTAATTGTTCCCGAATTTTGGCTAATAGTATACCTGTAGCAACTGAAACGTTGAGTGATTGAACTTTACCGTGCATCGGTATCTGTACAATAAAATCAGCACATTTGAGTAAATTCGTTGCTACTCCTTTATTTTCATTACCGATAATTAGTACGGTGTGTTTATCAAAAGCAACTGTTGCATAATTAATAGCACCAGTATTTAGACCACTTGCATAGAGCCAATAACCGTTTTGTTTTAACAGTTCTAGTGTTTGTGATAGGTTTATCACTGGACACAAAGTTAAATTATTAATCGCCCCCATACTTGCTTTAGCAACAAAATCGTTAATAGGAACTTGATTATCTTTTTTATAAATAACGATGTCAACTTTAAAAGCGTCACAAGTTCTTAAAATAGCGCCAAAATTGTGTGCATCTTGAATACTATCAACTACTAAAATGACAACTGATGATTTGGTCTTAAGTGTATCAAGCATAGCTAAAAGATTTAAACTGTGATTTTGCTTAACAGTAGTTACGATCCCTTGGTGATTTAATCCTTTAGAAAATTGATCAAAAAAATGATCAGCATCATTGTGAACTTGGTATTTGATATTAGCAGCTTTTAAAATATTGATAATTTCTTGATTGGGTTTAGCCAAATCTACTTTAATAATAATGTGGTTATCTAGATTATCAAATAATGCTTTTTTACCAAATAAATGTTTAGCCACTAATAATCCTCATATCCATTAATTTTTGACGATAACTGTCGGCTAGTGAATAATTTTTTTGTTGCAATGCGTTTTTTCATTCACTAATTAATGAACTAATAACTGGATCAGTAGATGGATTTCAATACGTTAGCCCTAATATTTCTAAAGTTTTAATTAGATTATTAACGTTTGCAGACAAAGTTGCATAATCTTTATTGCGAATTAGTTTATTTAATCCCTTGGTATATTTCCAAATTGCAGTAATAGCGTTGGGTAAATCCAAATCTTCATTCATTGCAGTAACAAAGTCATTTGGTAAAATTGCTTTTGTGGTTAATGGTTGATAATCGTTTAAAGCCATTTGGATAAATGCTGCGTTAATTTGCTGATAAAGTTTTAATTTCGTTTCCGATGATTTTTCTAGCAACTCCTCAGAAAAATTTAGCGGATTTTGATATTTTGATTGATAAATGAATCAACGAATATCACCACCGCTATATTTTTTTAATAAATCTTTTACTAATACAAAATTACCAACAGATTTGGACATTTTTTCGTTATTAATATCAATATGACCAACATGCATTCAAATGTCAGCGATATTGCGTTTAAATAGTGCTTGATTTTGCGCATTTTCGTTTTCGTGGTGCGGGAATTTTAAATCTATACCACCACCATGAATAGTTACATGATCACCAACATACTTGTTAATCAATACAGCACATTCAGTATGTCAACCTGGTCTACCGGTGGATCATGGTGTTTTTCAATTTAATCCTACTTCAGTTTGTTTTCACAACGTAAAATCAAGGGGGTTATTTTTTTTAGGATTAACTTGTTTTCTAACACCAGCGAGCAAAGCATCGATGTTTTGGTGTGAAACAAAACCATAATTTGTTGATTTCGAAACATCAAAATAAACATCACCTTCTTTGACATATGCTCATCCACCTTGAACTAGCTTATTAATGTAATCAATAATAGCTTGCATGTTTTCTGATACTTTTGGTAGAGTCATTGGTTTGATATTTAATTCACGCATAATATCTACATAATTTTGGTAATAAATTGTGGCAATTTCTTTTTCGGTTTTGCTTAAAGATTTAGCTTTATTAATAATTTTGTCATCAATGTCGGTAATGTTATGGATATAAGTTACTTGATAATTTAGTGTTTCCAAATAACGATATAAAACATCAAATGTAATTAGCGGTCGAGCATTACCGATATGGATATCGTTGTAAACTGTGGGACCACAATTGTATATTGACACTTGCTTATTAATTACTTCATATAACTTATTAGTTGCCGAATCGTAAAGTTTCATAAATGATAAATAAATTTAAATATCTACAAGTCTATTTTTTATTATTCTTGTATAAGTCTTCACTCATTTTACGCAACTGACTACCAATGCGTTGATTACTGTATCCTTCGGATTTGAGTGTGTTAATCTCTTGGGATAAAGTTTGGATGGTTTGATCTTTTTGATTTAACTGTTCTTTTAATTGCTTAATTTCAATTAATAAATTCTGATTGTGTGTGTCTAGTTCGCCAACAACGGTATTTACATCTTGTAAAAAAGCAATAATACTATCAAAAAAACTATCAACATCTTCGGGATCATAACCAGAATGGATACGTCGATTAAATTTCTTATTTAAAATCTCTTCCATTTTACTTGTAAGTTTATCGTGTTGACTCATGAGACCAAACTTGTATAATTATAATGTGATATTTTTATTTACTATACTAGTTTAAAACGTTACAACTTTTACTTTATTAATGTTTACTGACACAAAGATACTTAATGTTTCCCAGTTAAAAAAACTTGATGACCGTTTGCGCAACTTTCAAATCGTTAAATATCGTACCAATCCTTATGTTAGTAAAATGTATAAGACAGGTCAATGAACAATTACGGTTTATACCAATAATAAAGTACTTGTGCAAGGAGAAAATGCCCAAGACTTTTGGAAACCCACCATTAAAAAGATTACAACAGATATTACATCTAATTACATCGGTTGTGACGAGGTAGGTGTTGGTGATTATTTTGGTGGTATGGTAACGTGCGCAGTTTATTTACAACACCAAAATGAAGAATCATTAAAAGCGATTGGGATAACCGATTCCAAAGATCTTTCGGATCGGGAAATGTTCCGCATTTATCCGCAATTAATTAAACTTGTTAAATATACATATTTATCGTATTTACCAGATCAATATAATAAATTGGTTGATCAATACAAAAACACCCACATCATTAAAGCACTAATGCACGATCTAACAATCAAAGCTTTAGTTCAAAATTATAAAATTGCTAATGACACTAGTGTAATTCTTGATCAATTTACACCACCAAATAAGTATTTTCAATATTTTGATGTTATCAAAGCTAAACCTTATCCAATTTCGCATTTTATGACTGGTGCTGAGAAAAAGAATTTGGCTGTTGCCGCTGCAAGCATCATTGCTCGTATAAAATTTTTAGAGCAAATTAGTAATTTGCAGAAATTAACTAATGTACCGATTTTATTGGGTGCTTCGAATCCTAAAATTATCACTTATGCTCAACAAATTTATCAGCATGGTGGTACTGATGAGTTAAAACAATTTGTTAAGATACATTTTGCAACAACAAAAAAAGTTTTATCCTAACTAATAATTGGATAATTTTATTGAACGTATTTATTAATAAATTTAACGATTTCTATTTTTGGTAAAAAACCCATAAATTTGGCAACAACCTTACCATCTTTAAAAAGAATTACAGTGGGAATAGAATGAATTTGATATTGTTGAGCTAGTGCTTGATTCTGATCAACATCAACTTTAGCAAAAGCGACATTATGAATTTCTTGATCTAATTGTTCAATAATTGGTGCCATCATTTTACACGGCCCGCACCAATTAGTATAAAAATCTACTAGTGTGTAACCATTACTAATTTCATTAGGAAAGTTATTATTATTTAGATGTTTCACGTTTTTGATTTTTACCTTTCTTTTGCTTAGTGAATTTTAGCGTTTTAGCGCTTTTTTTAAAATTACCAAATTTGTCATATTTAGTTTTATCAAAAGGTATTGGTTTACCATCTTTGTCCATTTTCTGAATGAAATGACATTTAGGATATCCTGAGCATCCTACGAATGGTTGATTACGACGATTGCGACGTTCAACTAGATTCTTACCGCAAACCGGACATTTTTGGTCCAAAATTTTTGGTGTATAACTATTAGGAAATTCAGCGTAATGACATTCAGGAAAACCGGAACATCCGATAAATTTTGTCCCAGTACGTTTGGCATAACGATAAACCAACGGTTTATTACATTTAGGACAATTGCGTCCCACTTGCTCATCTTGCGGATCAGGTATTTTTTTGTAAGCAACACCAATATCTTTATCTAATCGGGGTTTGAATTCGAGAATTCATTCTTTTCAATTTTCATCATTAACCGCAATTTCATCAAGATGTTCTTCCATTTCCTTAGTAAAATCTTTGTCAACTACATACGGAAAATATGTGGATAAACCTTCGATAACTGTATTACCAATCGGTAACATCATATAAGCGCGATTTTCTAATTTAGCATAACCCCGTTCAACAGCAACATTAGCCATTGATTTATATGTTGAAGGACGACCTACTCCCGCCTCATCTAACGCTTTAATCAGACTAGCCTGATTAAAACGTGGTGGTGGTAAAGAACGGTGTTCTTTAATCTCCACGTTTTTCGCATGCATTTTAAGATTGATTCTAATCTTAGATAAGTCTAAAATATGTTCTTTTTCGTTTTCTTCATACATGTTGTATAAGATTTTACAACCATCAAAAATTAACCGACGGTTATATGTATAAAATTTATTATCATTGTTATTGAGACGAATGATGGTGTTTTCATAGCGAGCCGGTGTCATGAAAGCAGCTATAGTACGGATTCAAATTAGTTTATATAGGGCGTATTCCTCGTGCGAAATTAATTTTTTTAGCGAATTAGGTGTAGCTGCGGGATCGATAATTCTGATTGCTTCGTGAGCGTCTTGCACATTGGTTTGTTCTTTCTTCTTACTATTAGTACCAAACACACGAAATTGGTAATATTTTTCGCCATATTTATTCAAAATATATGTTTGTAACTTTTTAACGAAACTATCAGCAATTCGGGTGCTATCAGTACGCGGGTAAGAAATCAAGGCTGTATGTTCGCCATTGATACGTACACCTTCATATAATCGTTGAGCAATAGAAGTTACTTTACTGACATTTCAACCTAAACGATTAATTGCATCTTGTTGCAATGTGGAAGTTTTATAGGGTTCGCGTGGATTGACAGTGTAGGGTTTAGGGTCATCAACAGCATATACGGTATAAGTGTCACTCAAGTCTTCTTTGATTAAGTTGGCAGATTCTGGGTCTTTAAAATCAATACCTGTCCCTGATTCATCATTATTTAATTTAACCAAATTAACATTTTTAATTTTTTTGCTAACTTCACGCAAAATTAACTTGGCATCATTGCTTAATGTGACATCTACGGTTCATCATTTTTCCTCTTTAAAAGCATTAATTTCTTTTTCGCGATCATAAATCAATTTCAATGCTACAGTTTGAACTCGTCCCGCAGAACTACCTTTGAGTTTTTTTCGCACTAACTTTGATAAACCATAGCCTACCAAACGATCTAAAATACGCCGTGCAAATTGGGAATTCACTCAGCGAATGTCTATATTACGTGGTTTCTCTAATGCTTCTAAAATAGCACTTTGGGTAATTTCGTTAAAAGTAATGCGCTTACACTTGGCTTTATCTTTGTCGTTGAGTAATTCGTACACATGTCAAGCAATTGCTTCACCTTCACGATCGGGGTCAGTAGCCAAATAGATTTGTTTTGCTTCTGAAGCGGCTTCTTTAATTTCGCTAATAATTTCCTGTTTGGTTTTTTGGTTTTTAATATTTCGTTTTTTACCAGAAGGAATTATTCATCTTGGTTCAAGTGTTTTTTCATCAAAACCCATTCCGCGCGTTGATAAATCACGCACATGACCAATGGATGCAAGAATTTTGAAATCTTTATCTTTGAGATATTTACCAATGGTTTCAATTTTATTCGGTGATTCAATGATTAATAAATTTTCACTCATGTGTTTTGTAATATTATAACATTAGTGAAAAATTGCTTTATTTAATTAAATTAATAATGGCGAAATGTTTGTCAACTATTATTTTTTTCTAAGAATATTAACAATAGCATTATTTGTAGTTTCCATAACGTTTTTCGACATATAGCCCATGTTACTAATAGTATCTCAAGTATTTTGTTCGATTACCCCATCTTTTGGTTTGATTTTACCGTGATGTACTACCATTTCTAGCGATAAAAATCCATTTCAAAGTGCGGTACAAATTTTATAAGCACATGAAGGTTTTGCCCCATCACATAATATGCCAGTAGTTGCGCACATATTGAGATTAATTAAATCATTAATTGAATCTATTGAATATTTACGTAAATACCCCAAAGATCCAATTACAGCTGTTACTGCAGCAATTACACTTCCGCAGTATGCAGACAATTCGCCAATGTTTTGTTTAATAATTCAGACCAACATATGTCCTAACGCAATTGCGCGTAGCATTGTTAATTTCGGTTCGCTATGGTAATAACTTCAAACAACAATCGGAATAATTAATGTTAATCCATGATCGCCACTTAAATTACTAGTCATTACTGGTAATGTACAACCCGACATTCTCGCTTCTATTGCTGCTGCAGTTAACAGTAAAGCATTACGTTTTCAACTGTGTTGTTTTAATGCAGGGATGCTATTAATAAACGCACTGGTCAAACCATTTTTGCTATTATGTTTAATACCGTAACGAGCGATAGCGTCGTTTAAACTAACACCTTTTTTTAAAAATGACAACTCACTTAGGCTAAAAGAATCAACGATAGTAATTAAGTCAGAAAGCGTGATATCTTCTGGAGCATACTGCAAGTTAGATTGGCTGGTAGTTTGCTCTTGCTGTTGAAATTTACTAGGAATTTTAATTTTTTTATTGTTTAAGATGATAGAAGTAACATTATCATGATATTTTTCAATAACAACTTGTGCATTGTTACCTAAACTATCTGTAGCATTAATAGCGCAAAATACCGGATCAACATCATTGACAATATCATGACTAATGCGTTTAGAAAGTGATTTAACTTGGGTAATTTTTGAAGGATTAAGGTCACATAATAACGCCAAACCACTGCGACTATTTTTGATTATAAAACCGCTTGCCGCGATCATATTAACGCCACAAAAACCTAATAAAGGTACACCAATATGAGCTACATTACGATAAATGTATGGAGAAATTTTCACATTTGCTTTGCTAATTTTTCCTTTTAATATTTCACTAGCAATTGTTGCTGCCAATGCGATTAAACCAATTTCGGTGCACCCTAATGATGGTTGAGATAAAGTTTTGATCAGATTAAAAACAAATTCTCTTTTTTGTAAATCAATTTTTTGCTTTGGCATGGTCTTAAATATTTCAGTAATTCAATGTGTTCGTTGTAACTTTTGACTTGTCTAAATTATAATCGCAAAAAAAAAAAAAAAGGACGCAATTTTTTTAAAGATTACACGAAATTTAAAATGTTTTGTTTATTAGTATTTTGGTTGCAAATTCAAGCAGTTAGCTTGAAACCTTGCAAAATGATGGAACATGCAATTTTAGAAAAATTTAAGAAATAGTTTTTTTAGTTATTTTTCACAAATTTTTACCTTTGAATTTTTTCATCACATCGGTTCTTAATGCGATAGTTTTACTTTGGTTACTTGGAGAAGAAAGTATTCAATAATAATTTTTTTTATCATTTTTCCCAATATATCCAACATTTCTTACTACTGTTCACCCTCCAAATTTCTTACCAACATAATTAACACTCCATCCCGGTTTACGTCCTGCACCCCTAGGATTAGATTTAGTAACTCTTAAATTAGTTAGTTTATTTTCCATACTTGAAATATTATTTATGTGTATTTGGTGTTTGTAAACCAAACTGACACGATCGATTGCAAATTCAAGTAATTAGCTTGAAACCTTGCAAAATGGCGGAGACGATGAGATTCGAACTCATGCATCGCATAGCGATCTAACACCTTAGCAGGGTGTCCTCTTAGCCTCTTGAGTACGTCTCCATTTTGTTAAATTTTAGCATACATATATTGTTGATGCGTTTATTTTCTTTTAAGTAATTTGGGTCTATTAAATTCTTCCACTTGTGTCAAGATATCTGTTTTACGCAAAGTTTTATGATGAGCAAATATGCCACTAGAAGCAAAAATGCGCGCAATTTCACTTACTAATTTTTCTGGCGAGGGTGAAAGTTTTTTAAATTCATCCAAGTGTACTGCAGTAATATTACCATTAGTTTCACTAACAACAAAAGCAAAACAATCAAATTTCTCGCAAACTCCAAATGCTGCACGATGACGTGCACCATATTCAACATTAACCACTTTTTTAGTCATTGGTAAATAACTAGATAATGAAGCAATGCGCCAATTGCGGATGATAACCGCACCATCATGTAATGCGGATTTCTTGTTGTAAAAAATTGAAGTGATAAATTCGGGGAAAAAAGCGGCATCAATACGATTACCAATGTTGATGTATGGTAATAAACTATCTTTGTTTTCAATCACGATTAATGCACCAACTTTGTCAGATGACATTTTAATTAATACACTGGCAAAGTTGTTGATAAATGACATAATAAATTTTAAATCCTCGTTACGACCGCGGTGTGCAAAACGCAAACGGGATAAAAATACTCGGATTTCAGAACCATAAATTGTAAATACAATTTGTACAGCAATCAGACTAACTAATAGCAAGATAATAATAATCGCTAAAGAAATTACGGTTTCCATTTTAATTTAGTTAATTATATGCTTAATAACTCGCGGCTAAAATATTTGATTTCATTATTAGTTAATAATTCGCCCATTAATTTATCGTAAGTAATTTGTTCTGATTTAGAAGGATTAATTAAATTTTGGTAACACACAAATCACGGGTCAAAAGTATTGACAAGATTAATATTTTCCTGATTAATATTGTTATAAATAATTCGAATACCATTTTTTACAAGAGCTTGAAGATTTTTAATCGTAGTTATACTTAGTCTTTTAGTTTGATCTAAATCAATCATTAGACATACACGTTTTGGTAGGAGTGAAAACAATTTAAGTTTATTCATGAAATTTTGAATGATAAATTCAGTTGAGCCAATAAAGGAAATTGGGTAATAAATAATGATGTTATGTTCGCTCAAAGTAGAATTAGTTGAATAAGCTTGTAGAGTTAACGCTACAAGATGACGCATTAAAATAATAGTTAGTTTTTTAGGAACTAATTGCAATAATTTGAAGTATTCAAAAACATTCTTAGATGGATATGAGTAAATCGGTAGTTGAAAAGTTTCACCCCGCAGAATAATTTTTTTAAATTGAATTTCAATATTTTTGTCATTAACATAATTTTTTAATTCCTTGTAAAGTATCATTTCATTATTTTGTGACGCATAATCAACGGGGTGATAGATTTGTATTAAATTAGTATTATTTTTACTTAACAACAACGTATTACATAATTCGACGCAACGTTGAATGCTACTATCATGTAAGCCATAAACAGAAATGAAAATTTGTATAGTTGGTTTAATAAGCTGTTTTTTCAATGCTATTTCTTTACTAATTTTATTTTCAATATTTTCAAATTTAACTAGAGGATCATTTGCGGTTCTTTTTTCAGTAATATTATTTTGATAAGAAACTTTGATGCTGTTAATATCGAAATTTGTTGCTGGGACTATACAAAATAACCGATCATTATTTGTTTGGAAGAAAAGGGCAGATGTATCTTTAAAACTATGCGAAATTTCTTGGCTAATAATACTTTCTACTTGTTTTCTTATATCATAATCGACAATTTTATCAGTCGTATTTTCAATATCAATATGGAGTAACATCACATAAGCATATTGAATGTTCTTGCGAGCAATAAATTCGCTAATTTGTTCAGGAGCAAATTTGTAACCGACAAATTGTTTATAACGATATTGAGTTTGAATGTTTAACTGCATTATTTTTTTGAATACAGACCATACCCCTACTGCTAATCATAAATTAATCAATGTAAAAAACATTAATATCGTTGTTTGAATTCACAAATCATTAAGACTGCTAAACCCACGAACAAAATTAATATTAGTTGAATAAAAGATAACAATACTTCAAAGTAAAATAGCGAAAAAAATGCTAGTGTATGATGCCCGCAAGTAAATGTTCTGACGAATCAGCGTGCTCATGATTAAAATTAAAAAGCCAAACGCTGCATGTAAGATTAATACGAAAACGATTATCGTACTAAACGACAAATTTAGAATGTAATTGTTAATTATTAGTAAAGTCGTAATAGCACCAATGTTTAAAGCGAACACGTTTTTGTAGTCTAGCGAAATTAATGTTGGTAAAATAATCGCTACACAAAATACGGTATTTACAATAAATATATTTTCGTTAGCAATGTTAGCAATATAGTAAATTAATAAGTAAACAAAACCGCATAAAGCACCAACGATTACATCAAAAATAATTTTAGAAGTAAAATGAATATTAATAATTTTCTTGAATAATTTTGTGTTGTGAATAGTTAAAACAGAAACCGCAACAATAATCGAAAAAATAATTGCGATTATTCCACACAAAAAAGCATTACCAATTAAAGGCACAAAAATGAATAATTCTTAATTAGTGCTTACGAACTTTTGTTTTGCCACTGCAACTTTTTGAACAGCCACAAGATTTTTTACTTTTTTGTTTCATTATTACCTCTTTATACATTATAAAATGCTGATTACAAAAATATGTTTTTTTAAACAAGCATGATAATAACGACTGCAACAATCCCCAATAAACAAATACCAATAATTCATAAAAGTAATTTAAATATTTTCTTAGTTTTCACAATTATTTAGTCAAATAAAAAAATGAATATTATCATTATTTTATTTGTTAAAATAAAATACATAGTGATTAATACTCAGCGTTTTTTTGATGATACGAAAATATTTACCCAACGTTTAGGTAATTTTTTAAGCAAAATGATTATGCCAATTATTGGCGCTTTCATTGGGTTTGGATTAATTGCTACAGTTGGGTGTTACTTACCAAATGGTGATGTACAGAAAGCTTTTAGTACGTTAACTTCGTTAATGATTATGTATTTATTACCGTTGTTAATTGCTTTTTTAGGTGGTAAGTTAATTGGTGATATAAAAGGCGGCGTTGTTGGGGCGATGTTTGCTCTTAGTTTAATTATGGCTGGACAATATGCCTTTGCACCTAGTTACATTCAGGAATTGCTGGATGGCAATGATATGCTAATGTTTTTGGGAGCGATGATCGTTGGACCAATTGGGGGGCTTATTATTAAATTGGTTGATCCATATGTCCAAAAGATTACACCAACTGGATTTGAAATGTTATTTAACAATTTAGCGATTGGTATAGTTGGTATGGTTTTAATGATTATTGGTTATTTTGGCATTAGTTACCCAATTGTTGGTTTTACTTGAATTTTGGGTAAAGCGGTGAATGGTTTAGAAAAGTTTCATGGATTGCCGATTATGTCCGTTATTGTTGAACCAGCCAAAGTTTTGTTTCTTAATAATGCAATCAATCATGGTGTGTTTACCCCACTAGGTACTGTTGAAGCAAATGAGTATGGTCGGTCTATTTTATTCATGATTGAATCTAATCCTGGTCCTGGTGCGGGAATGTTATTAGCATACATTTTATTCAATAAAGGCGAAAATCGCCGCAATGCAATTGGTGCATTACCGATTCATTTGTTTGGCGGTATTCACGAAATTTATTTCCCGTTTGTTATTTTGATGCCAGTATTGATTATTCCGTTAATCATTGCAGGAGCGAGTGGCGTGGCGGTTGAGCAAATATTAGGTGGTGGATTGCGTGCACCTGCATCACCTGGTTCAATAATTATGGAATACATTATGACGCCGAATAATTTAGGTGGTTATCCGCGATTACCAGGAACAGTAATTAATTATTATCCAGGTTCTATTTATATTGCTAATACTGCGGGAATGTTGACAGGTACAGCAATAAGTTTTGCTGGTGCATTAATTTGTTTTAAATTTAAAAAACCTAATAAATCTTTGCAAGAGAGTCAAGCAACAGTTGCTTCACTAAAAGCACAAAGTAAAAATTTTGGTATTAGCAACCATTTGACTGGTTTGGATACAATTGTTTTTGCGTGCGATGCTGGTATGGGTTCGAGTGCCATGGGAGCAACCAAACTCAAGAAAATACTTGTACAACATGGTATTAATGGCATTGATGTTATTCATCGATCAGTTAGTGAAATACCCCAAAATGCTAAACTAATCATTGTTCACCAAACCCTTAAAGAACAAGTATCGCGAAGAAATGCTAATGCGCGCATTATCACAATCAAAGATTTCATGAATGCACCAGAATATGAGATATTAGCCCAAGAATTAAAAAATATTCCTAGTAATAAACCGTTAGTAACAAACGATCTGAGTAAAAATATCTTATCCAAAGAATGCATTAAATTGAATTGTCCTAATGAAACCGTGTCACAAGCTATTAAACGTGTTGGTAATATATTGTTTAATCACGGTGCAGTTGCACAAGCGTACATTACTGGTATGATTAAGCGGGATAAAGATGTAAGTGTTGCGATTGGCAATGCAATCGCTATTCCTCATGCTGCGAACCAAGATCGTAAATACATCAAACACAATAGTTTGGCAATTACCACTTATCAAAAACCAATTGATTGACATGGTAAACCAGTACAATTGGTAATTGCCATTGCTGTTAATAATGAAGATCACATGAATATATTGCAAAATATATGTACCAAGTTAAGCAACGAACAAGACGTTATTAATTTAGTGAAATCTAAGAACATTGATGAAATTTATAAAGTTTTAACAATAAATAACAATGAAAACTAAAGCAGTGCGTTTGTACGGTGCAAATGATTTAAGATTAGAAACATTTGAATTACCCGAAATTAAAGATGATGAAATTTTGGTCAAGATTATTTCTGATAGTATTTGTATGTCAACGTATAAGTTATTGATTCAAGGTAAACTCCACAAAAGAGCACCACAAGATATTGAGAAGAACCCGATCATTATTGGTCATGAATTTGCGGGCACGATTATTCAAGTGGGTAAAAAATGGCAAAGCGAATTTAAAGTTGGTGAAAAGTTTGCACAGCAACCTGCTTTAAATTATAAAGGTAGTTTAGCATCACCAGGTTATTCTTATCGATTTTATGGTGGCAGTGCCACATACGCCATCGTCCCAAACGAAGTGATGGAATTGGGTTGTTTACTTCACTACAATGGTGAAGCCTTTTTTGACGCATCATTAGCCGAACCAATGAGTTGTATTATCGGTGGTTATAATGCCATGTATCATACTAACAAACGCAATTATCAACACGCTTCTGGTATTAAACCAAATGGTAATGTGTTAATCTTGGGCGGTGCAGGACCAATGGGTTTGGGAGCGATTGAGTATCCTTTGACTTTAGCACATAAACCCAAGCAAATTGTCGTAGTTGATATTGATGATCATCGTTTAAATCGTGCTAAAGAATTAGTTTCACCTCAATATGGTATTACTCATGGCGTGAGTATCACTTATGTTAACAGTAAAAATTATTCTAATCCATATGATGAATTAATGAAATTAACTAATGGCGTAGGTTATCATGATATTTTTGTCTATGCCCCCATAAAAGAAATATGTGAATTAGGTGATCGACTTTTAGCGTTTGACGGCTGTTTCAATTTTTTTGCTGGACCAGCAGATAAAACCTTTAGCGCTAATATCAATCTTTACAATTGCCACTATACTAGCACACATATTTTGGGTAGCACAGGCGGAAATGTGGATGATTTGAAAGAATCGTTATTATTATCATCACAAAATAAAATTAGACCCGCACTTATGGTTTCACATATTTGTGGAATTGACACGATTGCTAATACTGTGGTTAATTTACCGAAATTTAAAAATGGTAAAATTTTAAGTTACACGCATCTTGATTTACCGTTGACAGCGATAAGTGATTTTGCTACATTGGGTCAAACCAATCCGTTATTTGCTCAATTACACATTTCGTGTCAAAAACATCACGGTTTATGAAACGCTGAAGCCGAGAAAATTTTATTAACGCATTTTCATGTAACATAAGATGATGAAATTAAACTTAAAAAATATTCAAAATAAGAAAATTCTTACAGTTACTTTAAATCCCGCTATTGACAAACACTGAAGTGTTTCAAAATTAACGATTGGTGCTGTAAACCGTATTCAAGAAGTTAACGATTCAGCTGGTGGCAAAGGTTTAAACGAAGCAAGAGCATTACACCAATTAAAACTTAATGTGTGTGTTACTGGTATTCTTGCGGGTCAAAATGGAATGTATTTAACAAAAGCCTTAGATCAAGAAGGTATTAAGCATCATTTTTACCAATTATCACATGGGCAAACTCGTATTTGCATTAATGCTAATAATTGTAAAACACATCAAATCACTGAAATGCTTGAACCTGGTCCTGTTATTAACAAACTTGATGCGCAAAAGTTTTTAATATTCTTTAAGAAGATTGTTAAAAATTACGATATTGTTAGTTTAGCGGGTAGCTTACCGCAAGGATTGAATCATAGTTATTACAGTAAATTAATTAACATATGTCATCAACAAAAAATCAGTGTATTTTTAGATACCAGCGGACAAGCGTTAATTAATAATTTGACAGCTAAACCTAATTTTGTAAAACCCAATATTGATGAAATTCGTCAACTGTTAGGATGTACAAAATTTACTAAGTCACAAGCGATTGCATTTGCCAAGAAATGAAATCAAAAAGGAATTAAAAATTTTGTAATTTCATTGGGTTCAGAAGGTGCATTATTAGTAACATCCACAAATGTTTATCATGCTATTCCACCTAAACATCCGGTTGTTAATACTGTTGGTTGTGGTGATACTCTAGTTGCGGGATTTATTGCGGCTGAATTAGCAAAAGTATCACCGATTGATAAAATTAGTTTTGCTACGGGTTTGGCTACTAATGCATCAACAACCAAAGGTACAACTGAAATTAATTTTAAAATTCTTGATAAATGTTGGCCTAAAATTGTAAGCTTATAAAATATTAAGCCACGACTTTTACGGTTTTGGTTCGCTTAATAATTTTATAGACAAATCAGCCAATAAAGCCAACTAAACCAACAGCAATTAAAAAAATGATAAAGTCACGATGATTTTTTTGTTTTTTAATTATGTTTAGATCTTCTTGGGATACAATCATGAAATTGTAGAAATTTTCAATTCTTGCAGCCCGAATATAGTTACTAATCAGTAAAGTTGCATGAAGAATTAATGTTAAAAATAAAATAGCTAAACAAGTAATGAAAATTATGGTGTAAATCAACGTGTCATAGTGAGCGGGATTTCAATCACCAAAATGTTGATCAGTTAAAATATAGGTAATTAAAAAGTTAAAAAAAACAACTAACAATGTAACACCATAAGCCGTGAAAGCCATTCAGTTTACGTTAATATGTCCAGTCTTTAAGCGTTTGTATAATTTTTGAACATTGATTGATAAAGTTTTTTCATCTTTGAAATTAATTGTTTTGGCTTCGCTTCGAAAGCTATAGTATTTATTGGCATTAATGACAATTAACCCTAAACTCAAAACAAGCGGGGGAATAAGTATTAACGATGCTCAATCGTTAATATTAACCGAAATGATAATGGACGTTAATGCTCAAATCAATAAACCCAAAACACCAAAAAATAAAATTAAACAGGTAATGTAAGTAATGAAAGCGTTTTTTAGCTCTTTTACATAGAAATGTGGAAAATACGAATAGTAAGGATTGATGTGTGCAATCTTGCGCGTATCTTTCGCTTCTTTTGCGACATCACAAAATTGTCCTTTTAATGTTTTGCTTTCAACGGGTAATTCGGTTTGAATAGTTTTCATTTGTTTCGTGGTAAAACTATTAAAATTACGAGTCTTATTTAGTAGTATTTGTGGATTTTTATTACTTACGCTAACACTTTGCGTTTTTGCTTGATCCATAACTTCCAACTTATTATAAGTACTTAAAACAATAATCTAAATATACATACACAAGTTTTTTATTTTATTTATATCTATAAATAATTTTCGACCATATTTAGCTTGGCGCTTATTATTTTTGAGAACCAAATCGGCAGTAAAGTGAACATTACGTGTGATAAGACTACTACCAATACCATAAAAATCTACGGGTGCATGATGCGCAATAAAATTTTTAATTTTAGTCACATCAATTCCTGAAGAAACAATAATTTTAGTTCGTGGCAAGCCATATGCATCTAATAGTTTTCTAGCGTGTTTGACTAGTAAAGGATTTACACCACGGATTTGTGAATTATTTTTTTGTTGGTGATAATGGCGAAGCAGACTTTTATCAACTAACGATCCAGATGTATCCAAGCGAACAGCAAAGAGATGCTTAAATTGTTTTGCCAATAGTTTGATTTCTTGTTCAATGTCGTTATGATAATCAATTAATGCTATTGCGTTCTTGCTACCAAATTCTTTGATATAAGCATTTAAAGCATCATTTAATTTGCCATCAAATAACTGAATTAAGGCATGAGGCATAGTACCAGTGACTTTAACGGTCGGATCATTTTTAATTAAAGATGCAGATGCATCAGTCACGAATTGTCTTACACCAGCAAGGTAGGCTGCATATCCATCAAACGGTTGTAATAAATAATCATCAGTCCGATCTGCCATATAGATCAACTGGGAAGATTTGATCAATTTTAGTACTTGGTAACAGTTGTTACATACAGATGTGCGACGTGCTAAAATACCATCAATAATATTTTCTAAATAACCAAATAAGTGATAAGGACCAATTATCAATAGAACAGGTTGATTTGCTTTTATTAAATCACCATCTTTTCTGCCATAAACTTTAATTTGTTTTAAATGTAATGGTGGAATAGTTTGCTTTAGCAAAGCAACTATTTCACTAATGCCGCAAATTTTTACTGGTTCATGAGTGAAATGGATAAATTGTAAACAAACAATATCGAGTGGTTTATATTTTTTGGCTAATTTAGTGGTTTTATTGAAATAAGCAGCAGTGTAATAACCGTTTTTGATTCTTCGGTCAAAAGCAAAATTAATCTTTTTTGTCATGGTGCTTACCGAACCGATTTTCTTTATGATGTAACAAGCGAATGATATTTGTGCGATGTCGGTAAGTAACTAGTAAGCCATTGACCATGGTTAAAATAAAAATACAAGTAATAAATAGAATAGAAATATGAAAATTACTAGGTCCAAAAATATGATTATTAATTAGATACCATAACGTTAGATGTGGTGCGTACACCAAAGGTGGTGAGATTGCTAGAGTGATAATCGAACCTAACGATACATAACGAGTTGATGAAACAATTAGCAATCATATTCCAAAAGCCACCAACGCAATTCAGGGAGAAATAGCAAAAAACACTCCTCCTGAAGTTGACACACCCTTACCGCCCTGATACTTAACACAATTTTTAAAATCAAATTTACTTGCTAATAAATGAATTAAATAAACTAGCGGGAAACAATGACCAATCACCGCAAAGGTTCCACCAACAAAAATTAAACCATACAAGTTGATATTGCCATTTGTTCAAACAGCAATTGAGTAGCGGTAAATAATAAGGCAGATGATTACTGCAACATAGCCTTTGACTGCATCTAAAATGGCATTAACAAAACCAATTTTTATGCCCAGAATTCGTGCGATATTGGTAGAACCAGGATTTTTAGAACCTAAATATCTTACGTCTTTATTGGCTAGTTCAGAAATGATAACACTAAATAAAATACTACCTAGTAAGTATCCGATGACTGCAAATACGCAAGTTATTAAAAAAATATAAAATGTAATCATTGATGTATTTAATTATAAATCTTCTTGTTGATATTTATTAGTTTAGATTACTTACTAACAATATTTTTTTAAAGTTTGTGACCTTTTCTTTTTAGGTTTATAATTTCATTATAAATTTTAGTTGGCGCAATATACTATCATGACTACAAAACTAAAACATCAATTAATCATGATTGGAAGTGGTGCAGGCGTATTGGGCATATCTTTTGGTGTGGTGGCAACAATTAGTTCTGTCAGCACTATCAGTAGATACGTTGATTATTTTGACGCGACAAAAGGCTATTCGTATGAAAGCTATAAACCAAATTCAGATAAAGATCCAGTTACTACCAGATGAAATATGGATACTGATGAAAGCGTTGTTAGCAATCATTTTACTTACAACGATAGTGATTTGCCTTCCCAAACAGATATAAATGCCAAAAAGAAATTTGTTCGTCAAATAATTGATGGATCTGGTCATAATGTGATGGATCGTTCATTTAATCAAAGTACGTTTCAAGGCATGATTAATTGGTCTAATAATAGTGATACTTCAAGCGAGCCTGATCCTAATAATAGTTGAGCTAATCAAGATGTACCAATTAATGGCGATCCTAATAACTATGGAAATTATTCTAAACCTAGTAGTGACACCACTCCTGGATTTGAAAATGCCTATAATTCAGCAATTCGTAGTGGCGATAAAATTTTAACCTTACCAGGATATTTACATGCATCTCCCTTATTTGATTACATGGTGCACCAAACGTCTTCTTTTGATCAAGCTGGATATATTTTTTTAGATTTTGATGCTAATTATTTTCAATCTGCTAGTGCGAGTGCGAATCACATTGCTTCAGTAACATTTCGTGCTGATCAATCAGCATTTTTTGCGGGTTTAGCAGCATGTCAGTATTTAAATGACAATTTTGATAGTTATTGGACACCATCTCACCCTTTAAGTATTGGTACATTTGGTGGGCAACCAATACCGACAGTAACTTGTTATATGGGTGGAATCGAATTAGCCGCATATGTATTTAACACAACAATTGAAAATTATGCCACTCAAGATACACCAAATTTCCCTTACAACAACGACCCAAGTTCGGTAGCGTATTACAAAAAACATCAAGTAAATATTATCAATCTTGGTAAACCCACTTCGTGATTTAGTAATTCATTTAGTATTGGTGATGGTAAATTATTGGCTCAAACATTATTAGAATTAGGTGCGGATGTGATTATGCCTGTCGCTGGACCACAAACGATTGATACTGTCCAAGAAATCAAAAATCAACGATCAAAAACTGTTGTTATTGGTGTTGACACACCGCAAGAGAATAGTGATGTCAACACAACAAGTTGCTTTACTGATAAAAGCGGTGACAATCAGATTATCAAATTTTCTGCGATCAAAAATATCACCTACATGGTATCAGCGATTAGCTGATTAAATACCAAAAATCAGCAGCAATATGGTCAAGGTGATGCTAAAGTGGGTAGTTTTGGATATTTAACAGTTGGTGATATGAATAATTATGGTGCTGCTGCTTCAGATAATTCTATTCCTTATCTTAAGACTTTTTTAAATAGTATTCCTAATATTCAAGTTAACACTTGAAGTGATATTGTAAACACAGTTAGTGATCAGACAAAACTATCAATTGTTGATCCGGTCGATCAAACTACTTATTCATGAGGAAGATTTATTGATCGTCATGAATGATTTAAATGTTAAATAATAATATGCCACGAATTAAAAAGAATATCAATAAAGAATATGCCATTCAAATGTCACATATTACTAAAACTTTTGCCGATGGTAAGATCTATGCTAATAACAATCTTAGTTTTAATGTTTTGCGTGGTGAGATTCATGCAATTGTTGGTGAAAATGGTGCAGGTAAATCAACATTAATGTCAATTTTATTTGGTATTTATCAGCCTGATCAAGGTGAAATTATGATTAATGGTAAAGTTTGTAATTTCAAATCACCACGCGATGCTGTGATTAATAAAATTGGTATGGTGCATCAACACTTTAAATTGGTTGGTATTTATACATTGTTAGACAATATCATTTTAGGTGCAGAGACTACCAAATTTGGTGTTTTGGATAAAAAAACAGCTGCTACTAAAATTAACACTATCGCTAAACAATATAAATTGGCAATTGACTTGAGTACACGGGCTCGTGATGCGAGTGTCGGTGAGCAGCAACGTGTTGAAATATTGAAATTACTGTATCGTGATGTAAACATTCTAATTTTTGATGAGCCAACCGCAGTTCTTTCTGACAAAGAAATTAGTGCTTTTTTGCAAATGCTATTAACTTTTAAAAAACAAGGTAAAACGGTTATTTTAATTACGCATAAATTAAATGAAGTTAAAGCAGTGGCTGATCGTGTTTCGATTATTCGTTCGGGATTAAATGCTGGAACTTTTGATGTTAAAACCACTTCTACTAGTCGTATGGCTAGTTTAATGGTCGGTAAGAAAATGCAATTTTTTAAGAACAAAATTACATCAAATGTTAATAAAACTGCGCCATTACTATCAGTAAAAGAATTAACCATTGCTAATGCTGAGCATAAGAATTTGGATAAAGTGAAGAATATTTCATTTGATGTTTCACCAGGAGAAATTTTAGGTATTGCGGGTATTGAAGGCAACGGGCAAAGCGAATTGGCATTAGCGCTTGCGGGAATTATTAAGCCAAAATCAGGAACGATGACATTATATTCAAACGTAAATAAACAAGCTTTACAAATTGAAAAGAATAGTATTAAAAATCTTTATCAAAACGGTATTGCACACGTTCCTGAAGATCGCCATAAACATGGTTTAATTCTTGATGAAACAGTGGCGATGAATGTTGTTTCGTGCCAAATTGATCAGCCACCTTTTAGTCGTTTTGGTTTTATTAATCGTCATGCGATTAATAATTATTCCAAAAAAATTTGTATCGCTTTTGATGTACATGGCACCACAGATGGGTTAGCATTTGCCCGATCATTATCAGGTGGGAATCAACAAAAATTGATTTTGGGTCGAGAATTAACTAGACCGCATCAGTTGTTAATTCTTGTCCAACCCGTCCGTGGTTTGGATGCGGGAGCAATTAACAAAATTCACCAAGCCATTGTTAATGATGCTAAAAAAGGAACAGCTGTAATTTTAATTTCTTATGAGATTGATGAATTACTAAATGTTGCAACACGTGTAGCAATTATGGATGAAGGTAAAATTGTGTATGACCGCCCGACACATCTGACTTCCAAAGCAACAATTGGCAAATATTTATCGCGTAGTTTTCAATCGGTTAGTTAATATGAAAAATTCTTTAGTATATTATTGGTACAAATTAAAATTTACACCTAAACGTAGGAACACTACTAAAAATATTTGTGTATCATTTATGGCGATTGTCGCTGCGGTTTTATTAGCATTATTTATTGCCATGGCAATTTATGGTAATGGTTCATTGTTTTACCAGATTATTAAACAAATTTTTTTAGCGCCATTTGTTGATGGTTACAACATCAATAGCACTTTGTGTAGCGTGGCGATATTTGCGGTGGCAGCTTTATCATTTCTTGTTCCGTTCCGATGCGGTCTATTCAATATCGGTGTGTCAGGACAAATGATGTTTGGAGCAATTATTGCAATTGTTTTTGGACAACATATGTCTAATATGCCAACCGGATTGGGACAAGTTTTAATGTTACTTATTAGTATCGTTGGTGCCACTATGATTACAGGGATTATTGGTTTATTAAAAGCTTTTTGAAACGTTAACGAAGTAGTTTCTTCAATTATGTTTAGCTGAATTATTTATTTTGTTGGCACATGATTATTACAAGTTGGACATGTACCAATTAATGATAGTAATGTCACCCAACCGTTACCTAATAATTTAGTTTTATTTTATACTTTTGCTAATCATTCAGCGTTAAGTGGGGCGTGATTGCCATTATTAATTATTTTAGCCATTAGTGTTATTGCTGTAATTGTATTTTTAGGTTATACAACTGTTGGTCGTAAAATTATTAATACAGGAATGTCTAATACTGGTGCTTTGTATGCTGGCTACAAAGTTAAATTTAACCAAATTTTGGCTATGTTAATTTCGGGTGTTTTGGCAGGAATACTAGGAATCATGGTATATTGCGGTAAGACTAATGGTATTTCATGCAACGTGATGGCACGTGCTATTCCCCAAGAAGGTTTTACAGGTATCTCAGTGGGATTAATTGCGATGTCTAATCCGCTAGCAATTCCTCCAATTGCCTTCTTTTTTGGGATGATTGACGCTGCCAAGAGTAATATCGCGACAGTCTGTGGTGTTGACATTTCCATTTCGGATTTAATGTTTGGTATTGTCGTTTATGGTACAGCAGTTATTTCTGTATTTTATTATTTAGTACCATTTAGATGATACTTATTAATTTGCCGTGGGAAGAATTATGCCGATGGTCACCAAAAATACGAACGATATGCAATGCAAATACTCAGTGACGCATCAAATGATTTTTACGCGTTTAAAAAAGCCCAAGATGCTGACGCGTCATTAATTTCCCAGTCGAAATTTAGTAACAAGTATTTATCGCAAATCAAAAGATATTGGAATAGGCGCTTAAATTTTTCTGATTACAATCATCAAAAACATCTTTTGCATTCACGCTATTGTTTGGAAATAAAAATTGCTTACATGATATTTATTAAAGAATATTGAGAAACTTCCAAAAGAAATTTTATGGAAAAACGGAAAATAAGTTTATTAAAAAATACCCATCTTAATTCACCAAAACAACAAGAAATTTTTCATTATCGGGTAGATCAATTCCAAAAAAATATTAGTAATGCCCAAATATCGATAAATTATTACCAAACATTATTAAAGAACGTTAAGAAAGGAATGATTATTTAAATGTTTGGTTTAATTTTTAATTACACATTATTATTTGGAGCCATTTTGTTATTTGGTGCATTGTCAGGTGTAATTTCAGAACGTGTAGGTATTGTGAATATTGGCATTGATGGGATGATGTGTTTTGGTGCCGTATTTTTTGGCATTTTTTCAGCACCACTATTCAAATTATCACAGTTTGGTCCAGGAACATTAATCATGGTATTAATGTTAACGATGTTGTGTACAACTATTGCGGGGGCTATGCATGCTTTTGCCACCATTAAGCTTAAGGCTAATCACATTATTTCAGGTACAGCAATTAATAGTATCGGTTTACCATTGGCGATGTTCTTGAATAATCCTTTAGGTATGAGCTTGTACAATAGTGTTAATTTGAATGCTGGTTATAGTGATTTTTTATATGTTGGTTCATCAATCTATGGTTCATCTATAATTATCTTTGTGATTGCTTTATTAGTTGCGGGTGGAATTTATTTCTTTATGGTCTTTACGAAAACAGGTTTAAGATATTGCGCGATTGGTGAAAATCCTAATGCAGTCGATGCACAAGGAATTAATGTTCATAAATACCAATGATGTGGTGTAATTGTTTCTAGTATGTTTGCTGGTTTAGCGGGTGGCTTATTTTTATTCATGGTACACCAATTTCAAGGCAATACCCAAGGATTGGGTTATTTATCATTAGCAATTTTGATTGCGGGTGGATGAAAAGTGGAATGGATTGCAATTGTGTCAACTTGTTTTGCGTTATTTACTGCCTTACCAAAAACAGTGGTGTTAACAAATATGGGTGTACCTAATGCTGTTAGTTATGCATTACCATATTTAATTACGTTAGTGACAATACTGGCTTTTTCTAAACGTGTTAAGCCACCCGCACACACGGGAATACCATTTGATAAGGAGCAACGATAAATATGTCCAAAATAATTGAAATTAAACACCCTGTTATCATTGATAAACTTAGTGTGTTGCGTAATAAAAATACAACATCACGTGATTTTCGTACTTGTTTATTAGAAATAACGCAATTGATGGCTTATGAAGTTACTAAGAATCAAAAATTAGTTTCTTTTTCTATCACTACACCAATTCAAAAAACAACTGCTTATCGTTTAAAAGATAAAATTGTTCTTGTACCGATATTACGTGCAGGGCTAGGAATGGTTGATGGGTTCAAAGCATTATTACCAGATGCGGCCATTGGTCATATTGGATTGTATCGCGATGAGAAAACATTATCGCCCGTAAAATATTATGCTAAGTTTCCTGATAGTATTAAAGGCGCAGATGTGATTATTCTCGACCCGATGTTAGCGACGGGAAATTCGTTGGTTAGTGCGATTGATTTAATCAAAGAAAGACATCCTAAAACTATTAAGGTTGCTTGCATTTTGGCTGCTCCGCAAGGTATTAAACAAGTCATGAAATACCATCGTGATGTTATGATTTTCACTACCGCGGTTGATCAAAAATTAGATAAAAATGGTTACATTGTTCCCGGATTAGGTGATGCTGGTGATCGTATTTTTGGTACAAAGTAGTTATTATGACCCCACACATTAATGCTAAATTATCAGATATTGCTAAAATTGTCATTTTAACAGGTGATCCTTTAAGAGCAAAATGAATTAGCGAAACATATTTAACGCGTGTTAAACAGATTAACCATGTTCGTGGAATGTTAGGATTTAGTGGATATTATCAAAACAAAAAAATTACAGTAATGGGTCATGGTATGGGCATGCCATCAGTCGGTATATATTCTTACGAATTATTCAAATTTTACAAGGTGCACACAATTATCCGCGCCGGATCATGTGGGGGAATGGTTAAAAATGTTAAAGTTGGTGATGTAGTTATCACCCAAGATGCATTTAGTAATTCCATTTATGCGCAAGAAGTTGGTGCTATTGTTCACAATAAAATCTTGCCATCAGATCCAATGTTATTAGCGTTGGTTTTAAAAATTGCTAATGCCAAGCACATCCCTTTTTGTTTGGGACGCATTTACTCTGAAGATGCATTTTATTCCAAGTTCACTCTCGCACAACGCGTTAAAGAATCGGGCGGTGCGATTGCGGCTGAAATGGAAGCATTTGCGCTATATGCTAACGCGCAAATACTTCGTAAGCATGCTATTACTTTGCTAACTTGTAGTGATTCGATGATTACTCATCAGGCAATGTCATCAGCACAAAGACAGACTTCTTTTACCAAAATGGTTGAATTAGCTTTAGCAACCGCAGTAGCAATTAAAATTAAGGATTAATGAATATGGATTACAACAAATTTATTGATCACACTTTATTAAAAGCAGATGCCACATTTGCGGCTATTAAACAACTTTGCAATCAAGCTCAAAAATATGATTTTATGTCGGTTTGTGTTCATCCTAGTTATGTTTTAACTTGTCATAAATTATTAATAAAGTCATCAGTAAAAGTGTGTACAGTTATTGGATTTCCACTCGGTAGTAATACTACAGCCACCAAGCTTTTTGAAACCAAAGATGCTATCGCCAACGGTGCAGATGAAATTGATATGGTAATTAATATTTCGTGATTGAAAGCCAAGCAATTACATAAATGTATTAGTGAAATATCAGCGATCAAGAAATGCTGTGGTAAAAAAACTTTAAAAGTTATTGTTGAAACAGCGTTGTTATCGCGTACTGACAAGATTAATGCTTGTAAGTGTGTGAATGAAGCAAGCGCCGACTTTATTAAAACATCAACTGGTTTTGCTAATGGTGGTGCTAATATTCAAGATATTAAGTTATTTAAGAAGTATCTCAAACCGAACGTTAAGATTAAAGCATCTGGTGGGATAAAAACACGTGCACAGATGTTAGCAATGATTGATGCTGGAGCAGACCGGATCGGTACTTCTAATGGTGTGTCATTAATGAAAATTGAGTAATTTTTTATGGATATTCTATCAATCATTGATAAAAAGAAAAATAAGCAAACACTAACAAGACAAGAAATCGATTATTTTATTGATGGTTTTGTCAAAACCAAAACAATTAAGGATTATCAAGCAAGTGCATTGTTGATGGCTATTTTTATTAATGGTCTAAATAAAGACGAAACATTGAATTTGACTAAAGCAATGTTAAATTCTGGTAAAACCATTGATTTAGCAAAAGTTAGAGGTGTTAAAATTGATAAACACTCTACTGGCGGTGTGGGTGATAAAGTATCACTTATCTTGTTACCGATTTGTGCGGCGTTAGGATTGAAAGTTGCCAAAATGTCTGGCAAAGGTTTGGGACACACCGGTGGAACAATTGATAAATTAGAGTCAGTCGATTTTAAATACAACTTACAACCTAACGATTACATTCGATTATTAAATCAAGTGGGTTTGTGTATCTCAGCACAAACCCAAGACATTGTACCTGCAGATAAAATGCTTTACAATTTACGAAATGCCACGGCTACAGTGGCTTCGCAATCAATGATTGCGGCATCAATTGTGGCTAAAAAATTAGCATTAAAAACAAACTATGTTTTTTTAGATGTTAAAGTGGGTGATGGCGGATTTAATAAAGATATTAAAGCGGCGGTTATATTGTCGCAATTGATGTTGGATCTTTTTAAAGCATTTAAACGATGCGCGGTAGTTCATATTACTAATATGACTCAACCGTTAGGTCGGGCAATCGGTAATGGAATCGAATTAAAAGCAGCAATTGATTTTCTTAATAATAAGGCTGAAAGTCAATGCGTCAAAAACTTGATTTACACTTTTGTCGCTGATATTCTAATAACCACTAAATTTGCCAAAAATAAAGTAATTGCTTATAAAATGATTGATCAAGTTATAAAATCTAAAGCAGCTTTAAATAAATTTAACGAATGAATGTCTGCCCAAAATGCTGATTTAAATTTATTACGTTCTGGTAAGTATTTTAATCCGAAATATCAACATCATATTTGTGCTAAAAAAACAGGTTATTTAGAATATTTATCAACTAAAGAAATTGGTTTAGTCGCTTTTCATCTAGGTGCTGGTAGAATTACTAAAGAATCAGGTATTGATCATCATGCGGGAATTTATCTAAATGCGATTACTAATGAATACGTTAAGCGTGGTCAAACGATTGCAACACTTTATTCGTCTCGCCCGATCAAATCTGATACAATTCAAGGCTTTATTAATAACTATAAAATTAACTCTAAACCCATTAACCTTCGCCCAATAGTATCCAAAATCATGAAGAATTAGCCATTGTATAATATATGAGTATGTTTTTAACGCGAATGGTTGATTCAAATAATGCAAATTATCGAAATTAAAGATATTCAAGATTCACTATTAAAAGTTGAAAAAGTTAGTGTTGTCGGTTGGGTAAAATCCAACCGCGATAGTGGTAAAATTGCTTTTATTGAATTGAATGATGGATCAACATTAACCAATTTACAAGTCGTTTATAAAGCCCAACAGACAGCAGGTTTTGATCAAGCAAAAACCGTTCGTACTGGTGGTGCGGTATATGTTGAAGGCAAAATTAAAAAAAATAAAAATAATTCAGAACAATGAGAAATTATTGCAAATGAAATTAAAGTATTAAAACAGGCTGATGAAGATTATCCGTTGCAAAAAAAGCAACATTCACTAGAGTTTTTGCGTGATAATGCGCACTTGCGTGTGCGAACTAATACCCTAATGACAGTGATGCGGGTTAGAAATCAATTAGCCATGAGTATTCATAAGTTTTTTCAAAATAATGGGTTTATTTGAGTGTCTAGTCCAATTATTACTGCTAGTGATGCTGAAGGCGCGGGTGAAAATTTTGAAATTAAACAAAATGACGATAAACCGTTTTTTGATAAAAAACCTTCATTAACAGTTTCGGGTCAATTTGGTGCAGAAGCATACGCCCAAGCGTTTAAAAAAGTTTACACTTTTGGACCAACGTTTCGTGCTGAACATTCGCACACTAATCGTCATCTTGCTGAATTTTGAATGGTTGAACCCGAAATAGCTTTTATTGATTTAAAGCAATTAATGATGCTGATTGAAACTTTTATTAAAACAATCATTGCGGAAATCTTAAAAAAATGTGTTGATGAAATTAAACAAGTTAGTGTTACTAAACCACAAATTAAAAATCGCTTAGAGCAATTATTAAAAAAAGATTTTGTGCGTTGTGAATATGCGCAAGCAATCGAATTACTTAGCAAAGCAAAGAGTCAAGGTGTGCATTTTGAAGATAGTGAATTCTTTTTTGGCAAAGATTTAGCAAGCGAACATGAGCGTTATTTATGTGAAAAAGTTTTTCAATCACCAGTATTTTTATTTAATTTTCCCCAGGAAATAAAAGCTTTTTATATGAAGGTTAATCCCGACAATAAAACTGTTGCAGCTTGTGATTTATTAGTTCCTGATGTTGGCGAAATCGTGGGTGGTAGTCAACGTGAAGACAATTATGATAAATTAAAATCACGTTGCGAACTAGCAAAAATTGATGTCTCATCATTACAATGATATTTAGATTTACGACGTTATGGATATTATAGTTCGGCAGGATTTGGATTAGGGTTTGAACGATTACTAATGTATATTCTTGATTTAGAAAACATTAAAGATGCGATTCCGTTCCCGCGCACAGAAGGAAGTTTACATTATTAAAAACGTTGTTATGCGTAAGTCGTACATTCCCAATTGCCTGACGATATTGCGAATTTGTATTGCTCCAGTTATCGTGTGTTTTTTATTATTTCCATTCGGCACAGAACTTTATACATTAGACACTTACATTCTGTGTTCTTTTCGTTTGAATTTTGTACTAAGCGGGTTGTTGTTTATTCTTGCTTGTATTACTGATTGATTGGATGGATATCTAGCACGTAAAAACAAATGAATTAGTAATTTTGGGAAACTATGAGATCCCATTGCTGATAAAGTATTAATCAATGGTATCCTAATTTGTTTTGGTTATATTCATCTTGTACCCATTTGAGCAGTTGTTATTTTTATTACTCGTGACATAATTGTTGATGCTTCGCGAATGTATGCGGCTAACAAGCAACACTTAATTGCTGCAAATTTTTATGGTAAATTAAAAACGGTTTGTCAAATGTTTGCCATTATGGTTATTTTTTTATTTTTTAATTCTAACGATGATAGTAATCCGGTGTGATGATGCATACAGAATTTGCTAATATTTATGTCATTGTTACTATCAGTAATTTCGGGAATAATTTATATGCATCATGTGCTTATATTAAATAAGCCTGCTCATGTTTAGTGTTAGTAATCAAATCATTAATTTATTAATTCAAAAAAATTTAACGATTAGTACTTGTGAATCGGTTACGGGTGGATTAATCGCTAGTGAATTTACTAACACTCCGCATGCTTCAAAAGTGTTTTTAGGTGGAATTGTCACATATTCAAATAAAAGCAAAACTATTTTGGCTAATGTTGATACAAAATTAATTGAATCAAAAGGAGCGATTAGTATAGTCACTGCTCAAGCCATGGCTATTGGTATACAGAAAAAAATGAAGACTGATTTGGCAATAGCGATTACTGGTAATGCTGGACCAATTACTAGCGAAGATAAACCCATAGGGTTAGCATATTTATCAATTAGGATAATTGATAAGTTTTATGATTACACTCTTAATGCCACTTCGTCTGAACGCAACGCGATACGAACTGAATTGGCTTTTTTAGCATTAGATAAATTGTTAAAATTATTAATGTCTATGGATCGTTCAGCATCAAAGATTTAAGGATTATGTCTAAACCAATTTCATTTACACCCGGAATTTTGTCATTTTACATTATTGCCATTTGCATTTTCGTTTTTATATTTGTGTTGCTTTATAGTTTTTATTTGAATAATAAACTGAAGTTTTATAGTAAATTACATTATCGCTGAACGACAATTACTTTAATTTCAATTGTAGGTGTTTTTTTCACGATTATGGCAATCTATTTAACAGTAATTACTAGCCATGATGAAGATAATTTTTTTATCAATAATTCCTATGTAACTCCATGTTCGTGAGTTTTGGTCTTTTTAACATATTTGTATTTATCTTTGTTGTTTTTAATCAAATATTACGTTAATCGTGCAAAACACGATTTAGTAAAATTTCGTGATGAAGATTTTAATGGACTATTAAAACAGATGCAACAAATTAAATTTGATGAAGCGAAATTTTTCCAAAAACATTTACGTTATACATCACACATACAACAACGCTATGAAATGATTATGTTTACCATCCAAAAAAATCAAAATATTGTATATGATCAGTTACTTGCTGATATTGTTGTTTTCAATGAAATTTTTACAATCAAATGAAATAAACGGTACAATTTATTTCAAATGAAAAAATTTTACGAATTGTGTATCGCGCTACAACAAAAACTTAACAATACTTCTAGACAATAATTAGATTTGAAATAAAAGTATCTATTTTCTATTTTTGATAATTTTTTCAAGAGCAATTGCAATTTGATCGGGACAAGATGTGTGTCGATTTTCACATTCAATATGACGTAAAGCCGTAGCAACATCATCAATTTTCTTATTTTTAATTAGTCTAGCTATGCCTTTTGAAGAACCTTGACATCCGTTAATGACCTTCAAATCCATTAACTTATTATTCTTAATATCAAAAATTATTTCTGTTGCACAAACATTAGAAGGTTTATAAGTGTATTTCATGTGAAATTATATTATGTATTTTGGTTTGATCAAAATCACATATTTTATTATACAAACTATTCCATTGATTAAATTTGATTATTGATCATTAAAAAAAGCGAGTTAACTAACTCGCTTAATTTATTGTATTAAATAGTAGTTTAATTATTGATTTTAGGCAAGAATCTCTACTACGTTACCTGCACCAACGGTACGGCCACCTTCACGAACAGAGAATTTTGAACCTTTTTCAATTGCGACAGGAGCAATTAATTCCACAATTAATTCTGAATTATCGCCAGGCATAACCATTTCTACACCTTCTTTTAAGTTGATTGATCCCGTAACATCAGTAGTTCGGAAATAGAATTGTGGTCGATAGCCATTAAAGAACGGTGTATGTCTGCCACCTTCTTCTTTTTTCAAAGCATAAACTTGTGCTTTGAATTTCTTAAAAGGTTTGATCGTACTTGGTTTAGCTAATACTTGACCGCGTTGTACGTCGGTTTTTTCAATACCACGTAATAAAACTCCAGCGTTATCACCAGCAATTGCTTCATCTAACTGCTTACGGAACATTTCAATTCCTGTAATAACGGTTTTTTTAGTGGGAGTGATACCAACAATTTCTACTTCTTCGTTTAAACCAACTTTACCACGTTCAACTCGACCAGTAACTACTGTACCCCTACCAGTGATGGTAAAGATATCTTCAATCGGTAATAAGAAAGGTTTATCAACTTCACGAACTGGAGTAGGTACATATTCATCTACTGCTTTCATCAATTCGTCTAGAGCTTTCTCGCCTTCAGGATTACCTTGTAATCCCAAAAGTGCCGACCCTTTAACTACGGGAGTGTTATCACCATCAAAACCATAAGAAGTTAAAAGATCACGAATTTCCATTTCTACTAATTCTTGAATTTCCGCATCTTTAACTACATCACATTTATTAATAAAAACCACAATACGGGGAACGCCAACTTGACGAGCCAACAAAATATGTTCTCGCGTTTGCGGCATAGCACCATCAGATGCAGCAACAACTAAAATTGCTCCATCCATTTGCGCCGCACCAGTAATCATGTTTTTTACATAGTCGGCATGTCCGGGACAGTCAACGTGAGCATAGTGTCTTGCTGGCGTTTCGTATTCAACGTGAGCAGTATTAATAGTAATACCACGCGCTTTTTCTTCGGGAGCACTATCAATAGATGCATAGTCTCTTGCTTGGGCTAATCCTTTTTTAGCAAGATGAGTACAGATTGCTGCGGTTAATGTAGTTTTACCATGGTCAATATGGCCAATAGTACCAATATTAACGTGGGGTTTTGATCGATCAAATTTTGCTTTTGACATATTTTGTGTGTTTTTCTTTAATTTTCGTCTTCCTATTATATAAATAATTTAGAAATAAAGCAATAGGTAATGTGATGACATTTTTTAATCAGTGATCTATCTTTAATGATTATTTAATTTCAAAATTAGTAGCTTTAACTTCGTATCTTTCTAACACATTAAAAAATGGAAGAGATTTTTTTTTTTTTTTTGAAGTTATAATTTATCCATGATTTTAAATAGTCTTCACACACACACACACACACACACACACACACACACACACTTGCGAATTAAGTAAGTTAATTTTTTCAACACAAACAAAGTGGTCTAGCGACTACTTTGTTTTTTATTTATACCCAAGTTGGTAATGATTAAGTAGTTATGAAGAAATTTTCATTTAAAAAACTCACAGTCGTTTCGTTACTCCTTAGAATAGCGGTTTTTAACTTGAGACTCGTTACTCATTCTATTGTAAAAATTTAAAGGTGAATACATTACCATGCGCATAAAAGAATACAAAGATAACAATAAAAGTGTTAAAACTTCAAAAAACAATAAAACTTTCATTAATATGAATCGCGAGAACAACGAATGTTATACTAGAAAAGTTGATGTAGACAAAATGGTATTTTATATTAAGAAGCACAAGGTTGTTCCTATGAATGCTAAGATATGATTACCATTTAATGATAACGGAAGCAATATAATGCTTTCGCTTTCTATTTTTGGATATAAAAATTTAATTGCTACAGAAACTGATTTTTACGATACAAAAATTGATTACGACATCATAATTTCAAACCCGCCTTTTTCGAAAAGAAGTAAATTATTTATAAAATTAATGGAAATTGGTAAGCCATTTATTTTATTGCAACCAATTATGTTTTTTAATAATGGAACATGCATGAGAATATTAACTAAACACGGTGCAAAATTTGGAGGATTATGCCCAAAAAATAGGATGACTTTTGAAAGAAATTTTGGTTTTTTGTGTCCTAAAAATAATATGGGATTCATAGTGAATGGTGAAGAAAAAGAAAGAACTACATCTTTTTATTCTTTTTGATTATGTTTTGGTACAAAAATTACGGGATTTAAAGCATTAGATTATGAAAATAAATAATTTTAATAAAATCGGTGGTACAGAGTACAGAGTCTCAAATCAAATTAATGGGTATATATCTTTTGCGAACTATGTTGTTGAAGCTCAATTTTTATCAAGATTCAGAGTCAATAATGATCTTGATTTCAAAGAATGAGCAAAGGATATGGGTATTTATGATTATGGATCTTCCCCAATAAAAAGAATTCAAATGGTTTTACGTCATGCAGAAAAAGTTTATAAAGTAATAAAAAAAGACGAATTTGGTAAATATGTAATTAATTTTTCTAGCGATGATCCAGTTAACGACATTCTAAATAACTTAACTGAAGGTTCAGAAGAAACGTGCATTGCATTTAAAGCTATGTTAAATTTTATGTTAAAAAATCCATCATTAAGAAATTCAAAGAAAATTTCAAAAGCTTTTTTTGTTTATCAATCAAATGATGATTTTTTGTCGCTCTATAATTCTGATATTCTAGATGATATTTCTAACGAAACATTATTAAGTTCATCGGCTATTGAGTTATTAAATAATTACTTAGGAAGTAGGAAACCTACTTCGGAGTTAAAGCGTATGTGTGAAAATATAGTGAATAAAAAAAATTCATTTGCAATTTCTCATATTGATTTTGGAAAATTAAAAATTACTTACCTTAATTCATTTAATGATAAAAATGATTTTGAGACATTCATACACAGTTCGACACATGATCAAATATTTAAACGAATTAATAAAAATAGATTGAGACAATTGCTTGAAGGTGATTATCTAGATTTATTTAATAGATTAATGTGAGGACTAAATTTGGCGCCATCTTCAAGTAAAAATGTGAAAGAATATTCAAATGACAATTTGCATTACGAAGATACTAATCGTAAATATAAAAGTATTTTATCTTTAAAAATATTAACCATTCCTTATTCTAAATCAACCGTTGATAATTATTTAAGAAAAATAAACGATAAGGATTTTAATTTTATGAATGATCAAGTTAGATTAGCAGGCAAACCAAGAGCAGATATCACCGAATATTTTGTCGGTTTGAAATTCTGTTATTATTATGATATACCACCAAACGAAGTTCGAAATTTTATAAATGCTTCACTAGATGTAAATTTATTTCCGGTTTCTCACGCTCCTGGTGGTAAAGCTGATATGTCTTATAAAGATGATTCCATCGCTTGCTCAATTGAAACCACATTACATGATTCGATATCAAGTATATGTAATCACGAGTGTAGACCGTGTATTTTACATTTGGATGAATTTGCAAAATCAAAGTCATTAAAACAAGTTAAATTAATTCTCGTGCAATCAAAAGATTCACATCCCGATTTGGTAAAATGGTTTCAATTATGTGGTGAAGCCTATTTTAATGCGTGCGGTAAGAGCTTTTCATTACAAACATATAACTTTGAACAAGTCGCAGCACTTTAAATCTAGTGCGATATTAGTACAAAGTAAACAATCGTGAAGCATGGATAGCTTATAAAGTTTTTGTTAACATAAAATGTAATTTTATGTTAACCATAAATGATTTTTTTGAAAAAACAAGTGTAGTAAAAATTTAATGCTTGATTTTCAAATAATTTAACTTTAAAAGTGCTAAGGATAAATATAGATAAATAGTTGATTGGTTTTATAAAAATATTCAAAATAAAATTACTTTATTCTTTTTTTTTTTTTTTTTGACATCTGGCAGGGGTGGCAGGATTTGAACCCACAACACGCGGATTTGAAGTCCGCAGTTCTACCATTGAACTACACCCCTAATTTATGTTAAATTTAATAT
>JAITRQ010000009.1 GCA_031288285.1 Mycoplasmataceae bacterium | reverse complement strand
GACAGTGCGCAATTAAACGCTGTAGACAATATTGGCAATGATGTTACTCAAGGTTCGTGAACGATTAGTGAAACAATACCGGGTTTTTCATTCAGTAACACACAACCAGGAAAATTGATATGGAATGTTAATGCCGCAGGAATATATCATTTAAGTATTCAAGTGACCGCCGAAGGATTAACTGCTACCAAATCAAATATTGCCATTGCTGTTAGCGATGCACCAGCGCCTGCTACGACATTTACAATTTATGGTGAATCAACGATCAATGGTATTGCTGGTTTAAGCGGTAATGGTTCATATAACGCAGTAGATAATAATGGTAATGATGTTACTAATAATTCTACATGAAGTTTGATCAGCGCTCCAGCTAACGTGTCAATCAATAATGGCACATTAAATTGAACTAATAGTCTATCCGCTAATATTTACACGTTTGCAATTCATTGTGTTTCTGGGGCACTGATAGGCCAAGATAAGAGTGCTACATTAACCATCACCACCCCAAAACCAGCTGCAACTAGTATTAATGTTTACGGTGCACCAACCATTAACGGTGTTGCAGGAACTGCTGGTAATATGCAATATGCGGCTACTAACAATAACGGTGAAACACTTACTAGCCCAACGTGAAGTATAACTACACTAGCAGGTGTAAGTATTAATAACTCGGGTTTATTAAGTTGAACAGCTAGTGCAGCCGCTGGTACAATTACGATTAGTTGTGCGGCAAGTGGTTTAACAACCGGGACACTAAGTGTCACGTTAAACATTACCACGCCAAAACCAGCTGCAACTAGTATTAATGTTTACGGTGCACCAACCATTAACGGTGTTGCAGGAACTGCGGGTAGTATGCAATATGCGGCTACTAACAATAATGGTGAAACACTTACTAGTCCAACGTGAAGTATAACTACACTAGCAGGTGTAAGTATTAGTAACTCAGGTGTATTAAGTTGAGCAGATAATGCAACTGCTGGCACATTTACGATTAGTTGTGCGGCATCAGGATTAACAACCGGGACACTACAAGTTACATTAAATTTTATTACTCCTCTACCCGAGCCTAATACATATAAAATTTATGGTCCAAGTATTTTAGTGGGTACTCAAACAATTCCCGGGAGCGTCCAATTTATAGCACTAGATGAATACGGTATGTATATTCCTGGGGCGTGAGCTGTAAATTATGGCGGGCAGTCAGGGGCAATAACAATTTCAATTGATGGTTGATTACGATGAGATAGTACTAGTATGAGTGGGTCATTATCAATTGGATTTACACCAGGCTATCCGGGTATTCATGGCGATGATTTTGCTGTGACACTATTTTTGAATCCGGTTTCAGATAACCTATCAATTAGTGGTCCGACTGCGATTGCTATACCTTATGAAAATACATTTGCTTATTCTTGCGTTGGTGGAACAATTGATACGGATTCATCATTACCTAATGGGTTTCATTTTGATACAGGGACAAATACGTTAACTTATAGTGGTGTACAACCATCTACTGATGGAATAATTAAATTGAAATCTACATCATTCTCAGGTGAGAAGCACGATGGTTTAATTGTTCATTATTATCCTATAAGTTCTATTCAGGATAATAATTGTTTGTTTTTAAAACCCGATGGTTCAACCACATCAATTCAAATGACTGTTAATACTGACAATTGTGTTGATATACCTATACCACCAGCGATCCAAGATCCTTTAATTAGGAATTCGGTACGTGTAATTTTTGGTAATATCAATTTAATATTCAGTGATATTTGGGATGATTTTTTGTCTGGTTTTACTTCATTGCAAAAAATATATTTCCCCACTCAATTTAACCAAGTTACAAGAATTCGCTCAAATTTTTTATCAAATGATTCTTCGCTAGAAAGCATTGATTTTTCCAATCTTAGTCAAGTAACAGAAATTTTGGATGGATTTTGTAATAATTTAGCTTCATTATCTTATATAGATCTTTCACCATTTAATAATGTAGATTATGTTGGTTCAATGTTTTTATCTGGTGCAAAATCTCTAAAATATGTAGATTTTTCTAATTGAACTTCACTTTATCAAATGGATGATTATTTTCTTGCCAATTGCCCGAGTTTATTATCCATCAATATGTCAGGGTGAAATAATTTGAATTACATGATCGGCGGATTTTTATTTAATGATATTTCCATTAGATCTGTTGATTTTTCATCGTGTGATGCACTACATTGGATAGACGATCTTACAATTAACGTTGGAATTCTTTGTGGGTTGTCATCACTATGTGAAATAATTTTACCTAACAATGATTTATTTGATGATCCTTACCCATCACTTGGATGATGAGCATCTCAAAATATAGCCATAGACTCATTTCAAGGTGTTCCTGAATTAGAAACGTGCTTTATTCGCGGTAATCAATATACGCAGAATTTTGTTAATGTACTTATCGACTGTGGCAACAATCAATTATATTTCTGAACGATTGATTCTAATTACTATAATTAACGCAAATTTAACTTAATTTAAATTTTTAAAAAATTGTGTATCTTATTTTTATGATTTACCATATATAATAATTTAGATGAGAATCAAGTTGCTACTTTCTTATGCATAGAGACAATTTTCCGTTTAAATTAATTGTCGGTAAAGATATCAAAACGACAATTAGTTTGGTTGCTAAAGATATTATTAATATTGTGAAACATAAACCTAATGCTAATTTAGGATTAGCAACAGGTGGTACAGCTATTCCGGTTTATGAATTCATGGTTGATGATCACAAACTACATAAAACATCTTATGCGCAGGTTAAGACGTTTAATTTGGATGAATACATTAATTTAAATCCTTTGTATATTCACGAATCATATCGTGCATATATGAATTTCAGACTATTTTCACAAGTTAACATTAAATTGTGCAATACATTTTTTCCTGATCATAAAAACCCTTTAGCTTATGAACGATTAATTAAAAAGTATGGCGGATTAGATGTGCAATTAATAACTTTAGGTCATAATGGTCATATTGCTTATAACGAACCAAATACACCAATTACATCATTGACTCGTGTTGTTAAATTGACACCATCAACAATTAATGCTAATGCGCGTTTCTTTGAACACAATCCAAAATTAGTGCCAAAAACTGCTGTTTCAATGGGTATTGCTAGTATTTTAAAAGCTAAAAAAATTATTTTACTAGTAACCGGAATCGATAAAGCTAAAGCCTTAAGTCATGTATTTAAAAATATGTATGATAAAAAATGGCCTGTAACTGCTATCTTACAGCACAAAAACGTTGAAATATACGTAGATAGTCAAACGTATAAATTAGCAAAAGGAGTCTAACATATGTGAAAATTAAAAAGGAAAACATTTTTTACTGGTGAGCAATCAACCATTAAACCCGTTAAAAAAGGTGATGGTCGTATCAAAGAATTTATAGCTAAGCTTTCACGCGGTATTATGTTACCAGTGGCAATGTTACCAATTGCTGGCTTGTTTTTAGGTATTGGTAGTACAGTTTCATCTCAATCTACCACTGATTTAGGATTAACGATCGGGAATATATTGATGTTACCCGGTAATATTATTTTTACAATATTACCATTATTATTCGCCATCGCCATCGCCATCACTTTTACTAAAGATGCAGGCACGGCAGGATTGTCAGCACTTGTTGGTTGAACCGTAATGTCAGTAATCTCTGGTGCACTAGTTGCTAAACACGGTTATGGTGATAATGTTCAATATTATTTTTTATGATATCGATTCTCGCAATTGCAATTTGATTCGATTTTTTCAACAATCTTAGGAATTTCTACTTTAAACACTAGTGTTTTTGGTGGTGTTATTGTTGGTGCAGTGGTTGCATATTTATACAATCGATTTAAAAACATTCAATTACCAACATATATTGGTTTTTTTAGTGGAGTGAGGTTTATCCCAATTATTACATTTATTACTTCACTATTAATTGGTTTGATGTTTGCCATCATTTGACCAATGTTAGGATTAGGTTTATATTATTTTGGTGTTTTTTTATCAACTAGTGGTAAGTATGGTGGACTGAATTCTTTTGTGTATGGTATTGTCAATCGAATGCTAATGCCATTTGGATTACATCATGTACTTAATATTCCTTTATGATTCACTAGTATTGGGGGCACGTTTGATAACGGTTTTCAACCGATGATTAATAGTATGCCTATTTATAATGGTGATGGCCAATTAATTGCTCATTGGTATCAATTAGCACCGAATGGCTCACAATCGCAAATCGTGGGTGATTTAAATATTCAAATTTATTTAACGCAATTAATCGGCAAAAAAGTCCACTTAGGTTCAGCGACTGGTGTTAGTCATGTATTGACAATTCAAGATGTTATTAATTCATTAGATAAAACCAACAATGTTTTATTAGCACCAGGTCAATATACCAATTTTGCCTATGTATTTAACATGTTTGGTTATCCAGGAGCGGCTGCAGGGATGTTATTAGCAGCGCCAAAAGGTGATGCTCGTAAACAAGCAATTTCGATTGTGGTACCAGGAACAATTGTTAGTACATTGACTGGTACAAGTGAAGCGATTGAATTTACTTTCTTATTTTTAGCACCATGATTATTTTGGGGCTTTTGTACTGTCATGGCAGGAATTGCGGGGTTAATTACCACAACGATGATTTATTACGCACCAGCAATTGCGCCACACGTTACTTTCTCTTTCTCGCAAGGAATGATTGATTTTGTCATTTATGGTGTTTTACCCGATGCAAGAGGCGGGGGAACGCATTGTTGGGTGTTATTAATATTGACTTGTGGTTATTTCCCAATCTACATGTATGTTTTTAGATGAGCGATTTTAAAATGAAATTTACCAACCCCTGGTCGTGGTGAAAATGCTAAGCTTTACACTAAAGCTGACTGAAAAGAACGTAACGAAAATAAAGCCGGCGATAGAGTTAGTGCAATGATCCAAAAAACACAAGAAATTATTAAAGCATATGGTGGTAAAGAAAATATTCTTAATGTTGATGCTTGTATTACCAAATTACGTGTGCAAGTTAAAGATACCAAAATTGTTGATGAAAAACGCTTAAAAGAATTGGGGGCGATGGGAATTATGCACCCATCGGCACAATCGGTTTATGCAGTATTTGGTCAAGAGGCTGATATTATTAAAAATTACATGCTTGATGTGATTAAGGAGTAAATGATGAAACTATTAAAAAGACCATTGAAAAAATGAGAAAAACAAGCAACACTATGGGGTAGTGTGGGTTTAATTGTGATAATTATTGGTGTGGGATTAGGTATTTCTTCTTCAGTACCTTATTACACAATTAACAGCATAGAAATTGATCATAGTTTCTCAAACTTACAAATTACAAGTCCAAGTGGTACATCTGCACCTAATTATTTTCATGCTAATGTTGTTGGTAAAAAACACAATGGTGGTACGATTGACACAAATGTTAGTTGAAGCATTGCTTTCCAAGAACCATTACCATCCGGAGTGACGTTTTCATTTACTGATCCTAATGCTAATGGTGATGTAAATTTATCTTGATCGGGTATCTCAACAACTTGAACTATTGGTGGATTAATTACAGCCACGAGTGCAGATCCAGATACTACTGATTGAGTACCGTTTTTAATAATTGCAATTATTTAATTATTAAACAATATAATTATTTCACTCTAGTATTTTAAATGATAAATGGTTTTTCGTTATTTTCGAATGTAGGAATTGATGAGCTTTTTCTCAAACGAAACGGTGTTAATATGGTGGGTGCAAATGAGTTTTTGAGGGAAAGATGTAAATTTTATAAAAATATTTATCCCAAAAATAAAATGATTTGTGGTGATATAACGAATAAGAAAATTTTTGATAAGCTTATATATATATATATATATATATATATA
>JAITRQ010000013.1 GCA_031288285.1 Mycoplasmataceae bacterium | reverse complement strand
AACCATTTGAAAAACCCGATAGTCCGATTAATCAAGAACAGTTAATTACTCAATTAGAAGAGGCAGAAGGTAACCAATCATTACCTTGAGTAAATTGAAAATGTTATCCAAATCAATTTAAAGATTTCGTTCCCACACTTAGTGATACTGGTGGCAGTTTTACATTAACGGCCAAACCTAATGCTGTCAACTACGTTGGTAGTAGTGTTGCCACGATTTCTTTTAACTACACCGATTCTTCTAAAACTGATATATCCACAATTATCACTAATATTCAACTGACTACTGATACGAATGCATTTTCAGCTACTCCGTCTAGTCAACAGTTACTTACACAATTAAAACAAGTCAATCAAAATGCAAGAATTAATTCATTAACAGTTGAACCATCCACAGCGGTATGAGATAAAACTCATGTAATTATTGGTGATGAAACACATAGTGGTAGTTATAAAGTTACAGTTAGTGTTAAACCTAATGATCTTATTTATACAGGAACTGTAGATGTATATTATTTGATTAAACGTAGTGACATGGTCTATCAAAAAGATTACGAATTACCAAGTATTTATACGTCGTGACCGGAAAATTTAATTATGTTCTGTGATGTAAATGATTTAGATGTGAGGTCAATTTTGGAAGGTGAATATAGTTTTGATATTGATGCGTTAGATATGCTAGGTGGTCATGCTAATTTTCTTTTTAACTCTAGCGCTAATCCGGCTTATTTTGATACTTCTGATTATTTAGATGTGTATTTTAGTATGGATTTTTGCGATCCGTTTGAATTAAGTGCTAGTGAATTAAACAATCAAGGATTAGGTTGAAGTGGATTTGAAGGTGGAGTGTGCCGGTTTTATGAGATAAACAAAAATACGCATCATGTGGGGATGATTGACAGTCAGATTGCTCAGCTTAGTCATGATAGTGACTATTTTTGGGGTAACGATGTTGTTTTCGGAGATAAAGTACGAGACAGTAATGGTCAGGAATGAACTGTCACCGAGGCGATAATTGTGCCACGAAATACTACTAATCCAGTGTATACAAATAATTATGGGGCTTTTGGTGGTTCAGGCATTAGTTATGGTAGTGATACATTCTTCGGATCAGTAACTATTAACCCAAGCTTATTCGACATTTCGCGGTGTATGTTCCGTATGCGTACCGCAATAACAAGTTTTATTATTCCGAGTAATTCACAATTGGTGGCAATTGGTCCATGTTCAATTATGGGAACTGGAATTGAATCATTCACTGTACCACCACAAGTGAAAATTGTGATGTATGGAGCATTTGATAATCTAGGAAATAATCAATTACCATTTTATAAGCTAATTTTTCAAACAGATTTTATGGTTCCATTTTATGGACCAGATTACAATATTGATCCTAATGCACGGCCACTAGGAATTGTGTGACAACAAGGTATTAATCCATGAGATAATGGTACTGGTATTGGGCGGATTCTTGTAAAAACTGAACCTTTGCGCCAACAATACCTTAATGATCCGGATTGATTAAACTTTTTAAAGCCCGGGCCTGATACAACGATCGATCAAATGGTTCAAGTTTATTAGTGTATTTATCCTAAAACATATTTGATAAAATCGGTATGTTATAATGTTATCAACAAACACTTATGGGTAAAACTAATAAAATTAAGACTAGTAAAACGTTTAAATCAATTGAAGCTATTGAGCCTGATGAACTTGAACGTATTAAAGTATCTACAACTAAAGTTGTAGATCTTTCAGATATATCTACATCTAGTGATTCGATTGACGAAGAATTGGCAAAACTTACAAAACACGAACTAGAATATCGTCTGAAGTTTGAAGAAACTGACCCCATTGTTATTGATAAGATTAAGAAATTATTAAAAGATAAATAGTTTTTATTTTGTATTTTTTAAATGTTCATTAATCTTGCGGTTCATTCTTATTATTCTCTTTTAATGTCATCAATGTCAATTGATGACATTATTAATTTAGCAATCAAAAATCAACAAAAATACGTTGCTTTAACCGATTTTAATAATTTATATGGTGCAATGGAATTCTATGATAAAGCCGTTAAAGCAAAATTAATTCCGATTATTGGTTTACACATCAAATATCAGCAACAAGATGTTTATGTTATTGCGCAAAATATTATCGGTTATTATTCGCTAGTAAAAATTTCATCATTAATTATGACAGAGCAAGCTTTTGATATTAATGATTATTTAAAAGATATTTTTATTCTCGTACCAGATATTAAAAAATCTCCGTGACTAAAATCTTCTACTAATGTTTACAGCTATACAAGCGATAGTCAACCAATTGCTTTGAATATATGTTATTATGCCCAACCCGAAGATGTCAAATATGTTAAAGGATTAAATGCAATTGCTAATGAAAGTGTATTAAGTGATTTAGAAAAAAACCACCAATGAGATAATTATCATTTAATATCACAAGTTCAAGCCCAAACCAAATTTACTGCCCAGGCGCTAGCGAATTTAGAGCACGTAATTAATCATTGTCAATGACAAATGACTTTTTACAACAAAATTCACTTTGTTAAATTTGATTCCAAAGTAAGTTCACAGATGTTACTACAAACTAAGTGTAAAGAAGGTTTAAAGTTACGATTAAATTCTGCTAACGCCCCTGATACATACATTGAGCGTTTAAAAAAAGAGTTAGCAATCATTGATCAGATGCATTTTAATGATTATTTTTTAGTAGTTCAAGATTATGTATCTTTTGCCAGAAAACATGGTATTTTAGTTGGTCCGGGTAGGGGTTCAGCAGCGGGTTCGTTAACTGCGTATGTATTAGGTATTACTGATATTGACCCAATTGCAAACAATTTAATTTTTGAACGCTTCTTAAATCCCCAACGAATTACGATGCCTGATATTGATATTGATTTTATGGATACACGCCGTAACGAAGTGATTGAATACTTGTTTAATCGCTACCAAAAAAATCATGTAGCCCATATTATTACTTTTCAACGTATGCGTGCTAAAATGGCGATTCGCGATGTGGGGCGAATTTTGGGTTTACATATTGATATTGTTAATAAAATTGCGAAATTATTTACTTTGGAATATGACCTAGATATACAAGCAGCTGTTAATCAAAATCCGCAGATTAAAACTTATGCTCAACAATATCCATCACTTTTTGATTTGGCTAGTAAATTTGTCAATTTACCTCGGCAAATTGGTGTGCATGCAGCTGGGGTAATTATTACTGATCAACCATTAGATCAAATCATTCCCATTCAAAATAGTACTGATGGTATATTTGCAACCCAGTATTCAATGGAATATCTAGAAAGATTGGGTTTAATCAAAATGGATATATTAGGATTAGTAAATCTAACAGTTATCGCACAAACACTTGAATTAATTAAGATCCATCACGGTATCAATATTAATCTTGAAACCATTAACTTAACCGATCAGAAAGTATTTCAACGTCTTGCAGCAGGTGATACTATCGGTATTTTTCAATTAGAGTCTCCCGGAATGACCCAACTAATTACCCGCATCAAGCCGATTTCAATTGAAGACATTTCAATTACTTCGGCATTATTTCGTCCCGGTCCACAAAAAAATATTGCTACTTATTTAACCAATAAAGCCAACCCCGATAAAATCAATTATTTAAATAAAGATTTTGAACAAGTGCTTAGTTTTACTTATAACATCATTATTTATCAGGAACAAGTCATTGAAATGGTCCAACGAGTTGCTAATTTTAGTTTGGCAGAAGCGGATAATTTTCGTCGTGCCATTTCCAAAAAAGATGCCAAACAATTAACCGATTTAAGTGAAAAATTTATTAAAGCAGCAGTCAATAACCATTATTCATTAGAAAATGCCCAAAAAATATACGACTATATTTTTGAATTTGCTAATTACGGATTTAACCATTCACATTCATTGGCATATTCATATGTTAGTTATTGAATGGCTTATTTGAAGACGTACTATCCGCGAGAATATTTTTGTGTTTTATTATCAGCTAGTGAAAATAGTCCCGACAAACTAGCACAATATTCGCAAGCTGCACGAACGCACAACATTGAGGTATTACCACCTGATTTAAATAAATCTAACATTAGTTTTACAATTGACAAAAAAGGAATAATTTTTGGTTTTGTTGCAATCAAAGGATTAGGATACGAAACTGCCAATAAACTCATAACCATCCGTAATAATTGCTCAAATAAAGAATTTGTCGACTACATTGATGCCATTAATAAATTAGCATCAGGTGGTATTGGGATAAAAACTTTAGAAATATTAATTAAAGCTGGCTCTTTTGATAATTTATTGAATAAACAAACTGTAACATTTTTATTACATAACTTACCGCAAATTTACGAGACATCAAAAACGATGTTAGCTACTGGTGAAACTTTAATCAAACCTAAACTAAAATCAATTTCGCAAACCAAAGAAGACCAATCACAATTATTACGTACTCAATTTGAATTATTGGGTGTTAATTTTGTAGCACACCCAATGATTAAAATTAAAAAAGAATATGGAGGAAGCGAACAAATTGTGGATTTAACTATGGCATTAAACAGTGACAGAGTAAATCACGTTTTGGCAATATTACTAAAATATCGTGAGATTAAAACCAAAACTGGACAAGCAATGGCTTTTGCAAAAATTGAAGATAACACTTTTGTAAGTGATGTAGTTATATTTCCGGGTGTATATGCGAAAGTAAAAACTATATTAAAAAACGATAGTTTATATGTGGTAACTGTTAAAACTAATGAACGTGGTTTACAAGCGTTAGGATTTAAAGAATATCATGAATAAAAAAGCGCTTGTAATTGATGGTAATTCTTTATGTTATCGGGCATTTTATGCCACACTCAATCAAGCTGATTACTATAAAAAAAATAATTATCCAGTAGTTAATGCTCTAAAATTGGTGTTATTAATTCTATTAAAACTATTGCACGAGCAATCATATGATTACGCTTTAGTAGCATTTGACCACGAAAAAAAAACTAATCGACATAACCTATTTACCGATTATAAAGCGGGTCGTAAACCAATGCCCGAAGATTTGGTTAATCAATTACCATTGATTAAAAATGCAATTAAAATATTGGGGATTAGTGTTATTTCAATACAAGGCATTGAAGCCGATGATATCATTGGTTCATTTTGTAAAAAAATGAATTCACAGAGTATTGATGTGGAAGTGTACACCTCAGATCGTGATTTATTACAATTAGTTAATGAACATACAGCAATTAATATTTTTCAAACGGGAATATCAATGATTAAAAAGATTACTCTAGAAAATTTTCGTGACAATTTTTTTGGGCTAGAACCGGATCAAGTGTGTGATTTTAAAGCTATTGCGGGTGACAATAGCGATAATCTTGGTGGTGTGAAAGGTATTGGTCCTAAAACTGCAGCAATGTTGATAAAGCGTTTTGGTTCAATTGACAAGATATACGCTTCACTTGACCAGTTAGCACCAAGTCAAAGTCAAAAATTTATAACCCACAAAGAACACGCTTATCTTTGCAAAACACTTTGCATTATTCAGTTAGATGCAATTGACCACGTGGATATGCACCAATTGCAAAAACTAGATATTGACTCTTTTCGACTAGAACAAATTATTCGTAAATATCATTTCAAAGGAATGGATAAGTATTTAATTAAAGAACAAATGACTTTTTTCAATTAAAGATTCACATATTTTTCATAAAAATTGTGTCGTTTTTTTTTTTTTTTTGAGTTATATTTAACCTAGTTTAACTTAAGAATAAGAGAAAAAAACACATGAAAATTTTAAAAAATTCAGTAGTTAGCCCCTTGTCCGCTTGCTTACTGTTTACACTAGGAGGGGGAGGAATTAGTCTAATTGCTTATGTTACTTA